>JAKCEJ010000271.1 GCA_021838065.1 Pseudomonadota bacterium | reverse complement strand
AAGCTGCGCCTGGCCCGCCGTTCGGGCGAAGAGTTCTGCGGCATCGATGCTGTGCGCACAGCCCGGGGTCGCCGCCGTCGCCGCCAGGGCATGCGGGCAGTGGCGCAGAAAGGTCAGAGCCGCCTCCGGGGACAGGCGGTGAGCGTGCAGGCGATGCACCTGCACCTGACCGGCGCTCACGCGGCCGGTGAACCACAGCGCCGCCTCGAAGCGCACGTGCTCGCCCAGGGCGACGAGCGCCAGATCCTGGAAGCTCTCGGTCGGCGCGTGCTGCGCGGTGCGATAGAGCCGCTGCGCGAATTCCAGCATGGCTTCCACGATCGACCCCCCTCGCCCGGCGCGCACGCCATGTCGCATGGGCATCCGGTCCCGCGGGGGCCGCCTGACCCCGTCACGGCTGCGACGCAACAGCGCAGCGCGGCGGCCGAGCGCACGCACCCATGCGGCCGCACGCTCACCATCGAGTGACGCAGCAGGCCGCCGGAAGGGAAGCGCTCAGGGAGTCAGAACGTGATCGACCAGCAGCTGCAGCCGCCGCTCACCCTGGTATTCGTTCACATCCAGGCGGTACACCAGCCGCCGCTCCCCTTCCGGCAAGGGCGCATCGGACTGGGGATCCAGCAGATTGAACGCAATGGCGTCGAAGGCGCGATTGCGCGCGCCCTGCACCCACATCTTGACGTGACGCTCACCCACCACGCGGGCATTGCGTATCGTGAACACGCCATCAAAGCTCGGCTCGGGGAACGCTTGTCCCCAAGGACCGCCCGCGCGGAGCGCTTCGGCTGTCTCGAGCGCAATCTCCTCCACGTCGAGCTCCCCGTCGGTCTCGATCGCATCGGCGAGCGCCCCGCGCGGCGTCAACCCGGCCACCTGCGCATCGAACAACGCGGCGAACTCATCGAGCCGCGCCCGCGGCAGCGTCAGCCCGGCGGCCATCGCATGCCCACCGAAGCGGCCCATCAGTCCCGGATGGAGCGCATCGAGCTCGGCCAGCACGTCGCGAATATGTACTCCGGGCACCGAGCGCGCCGAGCCGCGCAGATCTCCGTCCCCGGCCACAGCGAACGCGATGACCGGACGGCGCACGCGCTCCTTGACGCGGCTCGCCACCAGCCCGACCACGCCCTGGTGCCAACTCTCGTCGAACAGGCACACCGCGCTGCGCTGCGCGGCGCGTGTGCGCGCCTCATCGAGTCCGCGGACTGCGGCAAGCGCCTCGGCCTGCATGCGCGCTTCGATCTCGCGCCGCTCGCGGTTGAGCGCATCGAGCTGCGCAGCGAGTCCCGCGGCATCGCCGGCGTCGGCGAGCAGGCACTGAATGCCGATCGACATGTCATCGAGACGTCCGGCCGCATTCAGCCGCGGCGCCACCGCAAACGCCAGGTCGGCGCTGGTCACTCGCGCGAGCGGCCGGCCCGCGGCCTCGAGCAGCGCGCGGATGCCCGCGGCGCAGCGCCCCGCGCGGATCCGCTTGATGCCCTGGGCGACCAGGACCCGGTTGTTGCAATCAAGCGGCACCAGATCCGCCACCGTGCCGAGCGCGACCAGGTCGAGCCACTCGGCCACGCCCGGCGCATCCCCGCCCACCAGAGCGGCCCTCTCGAGCCGCCGCCGCAGCGCCGCCAGCACATAAAACGCCACGCCCACACCGGCGAGCGAGCGGCTCGCGAAGCGGCTGCCCGGCAGGTTGGGATTGACGATGACGCGCGCGGCGGGCAGCTCACTGCCGGGCAGGTGATGGTCGGTGATGAGGACCTCGATGCCGCGCTCCCGCGCCTCGGCGACGCCGGCGAGACTGGCGATGCCGTTGTCCACCGTGACGATCAGGCTCGGGGCGCGCTCGGCCGCCACGCGCACGATCTCGGGCGTCAGCCCGTAGCCGAACTCGAAGCGGTTCGGCACCAGAAAATCCGCCTCGAACCCCCAGGCGCGAAGCGCCCGCAGCATCAGCGCGGAGCTGGTCGCCCCATCGGCATCGAAATCCCCGACCACCAGGATGCGCCCGCCCGCGCGGTGCGCGAGCAGCAGCTCGGCGGCGGCCTCGACCGACTCGAGGGTGCCGACCGGCGTGAGGCGCTCGAGCGAGGTGTCCAGATCCTCGGCGCTGCGCACACCGCGCGCGCGGTAGACGCGGCTGAGCACCGGATGCAGCCCGGGGACCGACATCTCGCCCGGCACGTCCGGGCGGCGCACCACGCGCAGCATCATGCCATCGCCTCCAGCCCCGCGCGGCCGCGCCGCCAGCGCCGCCAGCGGTCGCGCGATCGCAGGCACCACGCCCGGTCGTTCGCGAGCAGCCAGAGCCGCTCGAGCGAGCCGGCGCCCAGCGCCGCGACGGCCGGGGCGATCCAGCGCCGATCGAGGTCCGCGAGCGCGCGCAGCAGATCCGAGCCCGGCTCGCGCTGCAGCGCATCGCTCACCTCGAGCGCATACAGCGCGCTCTCAAGCGCCCCGGTGCGCGCGTACGGCCACTCGGGCGGCACCGGGCGGGACTCGCTCCCGCCGAGGCGCGCCAGCCCCGCCAGGTACGCCTCGGCCCCGTACACGGCCGCGCGCGCCGCGCCCGCGGGCGGCGTGCGGGCCGGCGCCGCCCCGCCGCCCCAGATCCACAGCGTCGAGACCGGCGGCTCGCCACGGCCGGCGCGCTCGGCATTGAGCGGGTGCTGGTGCAGCCACATCTCGAGCTCGGCGCCGAGGCGCCGCAGCGCGCCCGCGCCGCTGCCGCTCGGCAGTGACTCGGCCAGCGTCCCGGCCGGCACACGCGCGGGCTCACAGGTGAGCGGCGTCTCACCCGCCGGGGCGGTGAGCAGAAACGTTCCGCCGGGCAGCGGCCTGAGCGCCAATCCCGAGCCGGCATAGAGCGTGTTGAAATCGGCGGCCAGCCGCTCGGCCTCGGGCGCCGCGAGCCGCAGCCGGCCCCGCCGCTCCAGATGCACCCGGCCGATCCCTTCGGTCAGGTGCAGCGGCTCCGCGAGCCACACCGCCGCCCCGGGCGGCGGCTCCGCCGCAGTCGCGGCCGCAACGCTCGCCGGCGGCAGGCCCGCATAGCGCTCGAGCCCGAGCCAGCACGCGACCCACTCGCGCCAGGACCGCTCGAGCGCTCGGGCACGCGCAAAGCGCGTCAGCGACTCGATGCCCGGCAGCACGCCGCGCCCGCTCGGCGGGGCGCCAGGGTCCGGATCGAGGTACAAGTCCGTGATGACGATGACGAGTTCGCTCACGGGCGGTATCGTACCGTCATGCGATTCAGTTTAGAGAGCTCAACGCGCGTCAATACGGTGCGCGCCTACTCGCCGCTCGAGCTGCGCATCGGTGAGACAGTGGTGCGCGCGAGCTGCATCCTCACCGCCGAGCGGCTCATCACCGAGTGGGAACCGGAGCGTTTCGAGGCGCTCGAGGCGGTGCATCTGCAGGCCCTCTTCGCGCTCGAGCCGCAGGTGGTGCTGATCGGCACGGGGATGCAGCAACGCTTCGCGCCGGGGCCGATTCGCGCGGCCTTCGGCGCACACGGCGTTGGACTCGAGGTGATGGATCTCGGCGCGGCGTGCCGGACGTTCAATATTCTGGTGCAGGAGGACCGCCGGGTCGCGGCGGCATTGTTCTTCGCCTGATCCGCCCGGCATCGAGGAAGGCACAGGGGGAGGGGTTTCAACTCCGCGACCCGACGCGCCGAACGCTGCACTGTTATTGCTTTTGCTGGTCGCGATCGAATTGTCGCTATTGTTGCTTTTGTGTCGTCCGCCCCCTCCTCCCTGTGCCCTCTCCCGGCGTCCCCTTGGCGGCAGATGTCGCCCGCGAGAGACGGCCGGTATGTTAACCACGGCGGTTTTGCGCTGGCAAGCGTTTTTCCGACGCGACGCGAAAAAAGGCGTGCCGGCCGGGCACAGCGGCCCGAAGGCCGGGCAGCGCAAGCTCTGGCTGGCAACTTAATATTCAGTTTCAATAACTTATAGAAATGACTTCGCGCCGATTCGCGTGCGCTCAGCCGGTGCCGCGGCGAATCAGTTCTTGCCGCCGAGCAGTGGCACGAACGCCACGCGGCCGAGCGACTCGCGCCCCACGCCCTGCTCGCGCCTCGTGAAGCGCATCAGCTCCTGCTCGCCCTCCGGCCCCACCGGCACGATGAGCCGTCCGCCCGCGGCGAGCTGGCGCAGCAGCGCCGGCGGCACGACGAGCGGCGCGGCCGCCACCAGAAT
>JAKCEJ010000016.1 GCA_021838065.1 Pseudomonadota bacterium | reverse complement strand
CAGCCCTACGGCGGCTTTCCGCCTGCACTGCAGCGCAAGGTGCTGAAAGGCGCCGAAGCGCTCGCCGAGCGGCCAGGCGCCTCGATGCACCCCGTCGATCTGGCCGCCGAGCGCGAGAAGATCCAGCAGGCCACGCCGCGGACGGTCACCGACGATGACCTCGCGTCCTATCTGATGTACCCGAAGGTCTGGCTCGACTATGCTGCCGGGCAGGCGCGCTACGGCGATGTGGGCATCCTGCCGACCTCGGTGTTTTTCTACGGCATGGAGCCGGGTGATGAGATCAGCATCGACCTGGAGCGCGGCAAGCGGCTGTTCGTGCGCTATGTGGCCTGCAGCGAGATCCACGAGGACGGCACGCGCACGGTGTTCATGGAGCTCAATGGACAGCCCCGCTCGCTGCGGGTGGCGGACCGCAGCCAGGTCGCCAAGCGCCCGCCGCAGCGCAAGGCCGAGCCGGACGATCCCCGGCAGGTCGGTGCGCCCATGCCGGGCACGGTCGCGACAATCGCCGTGAGCGTCGGGCGCAAGGTGGCACGCGGCGACGTGCTGGTGAGTCTCGAGGCGATGAAGATGGAGACCCAGGTGCGCGCCGAGATCGACGGCGAGGTCGCTGAAGTCCTGGTCACACCCGGACAGCAGGTCGACCCGAAGGACCTGCTCATCGTGCTGCGCTGAGCTTCGCTGCGGCACAGCCGCAGACATATCGTAGAACGATTTAATTGCGCCCGGTATGCGGCTTGCCGCCCGCGGGCCCTGCGGCTGAGGGGAAAGCAGTTGAGCGAGTGGTTCATGTTTGCAGACCGGCGCAGTCCGCTCGCCTTCTGGCTCGGGAGTCTCGGCGTCGTGATCGGCGCGCTGCTGCACATTCCGGCGTTCGTCATGGCGCGCGCCATGCATTACCGGATGGCCGGCATGCCCATGGGAGCGCCGATGCTCCTCGGCATGGCGTGCATCCTCGGCGGCGCGGCAGCGACCGTCTACGGGCTGCAGCCGAAGAAGGCGAGTCCGGATGCCGCGGTGCCGCATGAGCGCATCGTGGCGCCGGAAGATGCGCCGCTCACTGTGTGGCACTGGGCGGCCGGCGCAGCGCTCGCAATCGCACTGGCGGTCGACATCATGAAAGTGAGTTCCCTCGGGTTCGTGATGCCCGGGATGCGCGCTGAATACGGTCTCAGCGCCGCGCGTGTCGCGCTGCTGCCCTTCGTAGCACTGACGGGGGCGACGCTCGGATCATTCTTATGGGGCGCGCTCGCGGACCGCTACGGCCGGCGCGCCACCATACTGCTCGCCGCCGTCATGTTCATCGGCACCTCGATCTGCGGGGCGATGCCGTCCTTCAACTGGAATCTGCTCATGTGCTTTCTCATGGGCGCCTCCGCCGGCGGCCTGCTGCCGGTCGCCTACGCGCTGCTCGCCGAGATCATGCCGACACGCCACCGCGGCTGGAGTCTCGTGCTCGTCGGCGGCGTGGGCGCGCTCGGCGGGTACCTGGCGGCGGCGGGGTTCTCAGCGCTGCTGCAGCCGCAGTTCGGCTGGCGGATCATGTGGTTTCTCAACCTGCCCTCGGGCCTGCTCCTGATCGCCCTCGCGCCGCTCATCCCGGAGTCGGCGCGCTTTCTGATGCACATCGGCCGTCCCGAGGAGGCCCGCGCGACGCTCGAGCGCTTCGGCTCCGTGGTGATCACGCACTCCGAGGAGTGGGACGTGGAGGCGAGCCTCGACCACTCCCGCCTGCCGCCGACGGACCGGCGCTTTCGCGGCACCACCGTGGCGCTGACCGTCGCCGGGCTGTCCTGGGGCTGCGCCAATTTCGGGCTGCTGCTGTGGCTGCCCGGGGAGCTCATCGCGGAGGGCCGCAACATGGGGCTCGCCGCCGCCATCATCACCCGCTCCTCCCTCATCGCCGCGCCGGTCGTGGTGGTGGCGGCGCTGCTGTATTCGCGCTGGAGCACCAAGGGGGCGCTGCTGGTCATGATGGGCATCACGGCGGCCGGCGCCATCGCGCTGGTCCTGCGCCAGAGCGGCGTGTCGGGCGCGGCGAATCCGCTGTTGGCGCTGGCGCTGCTCATTGTCGGCTCGACCGGCGTCATTTCGATTCTGCTGCCGTATGCGGCGGAGAATTATCCGCTGCGCATCCGCGGGCGGGCCACCGGCTGGGTCGCCGGCTGCAGCAAGGCGGGCGGCCTGCTCTGTCAGGGGCTCGGCGCGCTCGCTCTGGTGCCGGCGCTCGGGGTGAGCGCGGCGGCGATCGCCGTCGCGGTCGTGCTCGGCCTGGCCCTGATCGGCGCTTACGGAGTGGAAACCCGCGGGCGCGACCTGCGCGAGCTCGAGCGCGCGGTGACGGACGTGCGCTGAGTCAGCCGCGGCGGCGCAACAGCAGCAGCGCCAAGCCGTGCTGCGGCACGACGACGTCAATTTGTCCGTCGATCAGGTGCACACGGCGCGGCGGCGCCAGCCGGCCGGCCACTCGCAGCGCCGTAATCTGCTGCGGCGTCGGCCACGACGGCCGCCCCATCGCGTCGAAAGTGCGCAGCACGTTGCTGTGGCGATCGTCGACGCGCCACAGGAGGCCGGTCGCGGCAGCCGGAAAGCCCGTCACCGTGATGTCGAACGCCCGATGGGACCGGCGGGCCGGCGGTGGCGTGTAATGCGGACCCCTGCCGTCCGGCGGGGAGTAGTCCCACAACGCCAGCACCAGCGATCCGTCGCGCCGGCGCGTGATCAGCGCGGAGCGGGCATCCGGCTGCAGCCGCAGGTGCCCCAGCTGGTGCAGCAGCGCGAAGGCGTTGAAGGCCGCCTTGGGGATGTCGTCCTCGGCGATGAGGCCGAAGCCGCCGTAGAACGGCTTGCGGATCACCCCGCCCTCCTCGAACACGTCCGAGAACGTCCAGTAGCTCATGGCGTGCAGCAACCCGTCGCACTGGCGGATCGTCGAGGCGATCCACGGACCCATGTACGGCGTGTCCGTCACATCCGGCTCATTGCTGTAGCTGGCATTGAATTCCGACAGGATCAGCGGCAGATGCGGATAAGGCGAGCGCTCGATCTGCTCGTGCACCTTGCGCACCGCGCGACACACCATCGTGCGCCGCGACACTTTCTCGTGCTTCCCGAAGACGTTCTCCGGCGTGTCGTTGCCATAGACGTGCGTGCTGACGAAGTCGATCGGCACGTGCACCTTGGCGAGGTGACGCAGGAAGGCGCTGACCCAGGCCGCCTGGGCGGTCGCCGGGCCGCCGACACGCAGCCGGCGGTTGACGCTCTTCAGCGCGCGCGCGGTGTGGTCGTAGAGCGCGAAGTAGGTCTTCTGCTTCGGTACACCGCCCCAGAAGCCCAGATTCGGCTCGTTCCAGACCTCGAAATACCACTTGGCGACTTCGTCGATGCCGTAACGGGCGATGAAATGCCGTGCGAGCGCCCTGATCATGCGGTCCCACGCCGCGTAGCTGCGCGGCGGCGACACGTTCGGGTGGTACCAGAATGGATTCACCATCTTGGGGTGGCTGGCGAGCGCCGTGGGCATGAAGTCCAGTTCCACGTAAGGGCGCACACCGTGTGCGCGCAGCGCGTCCATGATCTGGTCCACGTAGGAGAAGTTGTACGGCGGACTCGCGGTCTTGCCCTTGGCATGCCCTGCGCGGCGGTTGTAGAAGAGCGCCGAGGGGCCCACCGCGAGCCCGACCTCATCATCGAGCAGCCCGTGGAAGCGCACGTAGCGGATGCCCGTCGCTGCCTTCATCATCCCGAGGTCGCGCTGATAATTGGCGCGCAGCACCAGCAGCGCGTGGCCTGAGCCGAACATGTGCTCCCAGAAGTGAGGGAACGGCTGCCCGGGCGCGCGGGCATCGATGCGCAGCGTCTCGGTGGAGGCCGCATGGGGCGGCCGCGGCGGGGCGTTATGGCCGCCGGAGCACGCGCAGCAGGCCAGCGGGACGAACAGGGCCGTGAGAAATGCGCGATTCATTGCGGACTCTCCCTAGTGCGCCGCCGGCGCTCAATCCAATCTGATCATGACGTGGCGCGGCACCGTGTAGTCCTCGAGCGCATAGATCGAGAGATCCTTGCCGTAGCCCGAACGCTTGAAGCCGCCGTGCGGCATCTCGCGCGCCATAGTGCCGTGGGTATTGATCCAGGTACAGCCATACTGCAGCCGGGCGGCGACCCGCATCGCCTTGCCGATGTCGCGCGTCCACACCGAAGAGGCGAGCCCATACTCCGAGTCATTTGCCCAACGCACGGCCTCCTCGGGGTCAGTGAAGCGCGTCAGCGTGACGACCGGCCCGAAGATTTCGCGCTGGACGACCTCATCCTCCTGCCGGGCGCCCGCGATCACGGTGGGCTCATAGAAAAAGCCTGCGCCGTCGCGGGCGCGCCCGCCAGTGGTGACGCTGAGGTGCCGTCCCGCTGCGGCCCGCTCCACGAAACCCGCGACGCGGCGGCGCTGCTCAGCCGAGATGACTGGCCCCATGTCCACCGCGGGATGCGTCTGCGCACCGACGCTCAGTGTGCGTGCCGCCTGTGTCACGTCGTCGACGACGCGATCGTAAACCTGCGCCTCGACATACAAGCGGCACGCCGCGGTGCAGTCCTGGCCCGCGTTGTAGAAGCCGAAAACGCGCATCGCCGCCGCGACGGCGTCGAGATCGGCGTCCGCAAAGACGATGACCGGCGCCTTTCCGCCAAGCTCGAGGTGGGTGCGCTTGAGGTTGCCGGCGGCCGCGGCGAGCACCTTCTGCCCGGTTGCGACGTCGCCGGTGAGCGAGACCATGCGTACGCGCGCGTGCGCGACGAGGGGCGCGCCGACGCTCTCGCCGCGGCCGCACACGATATTGACGACACCCTTGGGAAGGATGTCGGCGAGCGCGCCGGCGAGCTTCAACACCGTGAGCGGTGTCTGCTCCGAGGGCTTCAGCACGACGGTGTTGCCCGCCGCCAGCGCCGGCGCCAGTTTCCAGACGGCCATCATGAGCGGGTAGTTCCACGGCGCGATCGATCCGACCACACCGATCGGGTCCCGTCGGATCATGCTCGTGTGGCCGCGCACGTACTCAGCCGCGAGAGGCCCGCCCTGCATCCGCGCCGCGCCGGCAAAGAAGCGGAACGCATCGGCGATCGTCGGCATCTCGTCCCGGCGCATCGCCTTCAGCGGCTTGCCGGTGTTGAGGGACTCGAGTTCGGCGTAGGCGTCGGCCTGGGCATCCAAGTGCGCGGCGATCTCGAGCAGCCGTCGCGAGCGGTGCGCCGGCGTGCTCTGCGCCCACTGCTCGAACGCCGCGGCGGCGGCCCCGACCGCGGCCTCGAGCTGCTCGGCGGAGGCCTCCCGGACCGAAGCGATCGGTTGGCCGGTAGCGGGATCGAGGATCGATTCAGATGCGCCAAGACCCGCTACCCGCTCGCCATTGATCAGCAGACGTGTTTCCAGGGGCGATCCGGGGGACGTTGCGATGTGCGAAGGCATGGGCTACAGGATAGCGCGAGGGGCCGCTGTGCGGGCTGCGGAGGTTTTGGCGTCCGGAACGTCTTAATAAGGTATGGTCGCCGCCGCGCGCCCGATCGCCAGGCAGCGGGGGGCCGATCGGCCTATAATTTGACTATAAACCGATAGTTCGCTAATGCATCACCGTGCCGAGCCTGCCCGCATGAATGCCGATGACCGTCTCGGCCCGCACCCCGGTGCACTGCGCCCGATGCCGCGCTTCAGCCTGCTCGACCCCGAGCGCGGCAAGTCCAGCCACGACCAGATTGCCGCGATCCTCGGCACCGAACTGCTTCAGGGCCGCTACCCGCCCGGCAGCCCCATGCCCGCAGAGGCCGCGCTCGGCGCCCGTTTCCACGTCTCGCGTACCGTGCTGCGCGAGGTGATGAAGACACTGGCCGCGAAGGGCTTCGTCGTGCCGAAGACGCGGGTGGGGACACGCGTGCGCGATGCGGTCTTCTGGAATTATTTTGACGCCGACGTGCTCGCGTGGCGGCTGCGCCTGGGACTCGACGACGAGTTCCTGCAGACGCTGACCGAAGTTCGCCGCGCGCTGGAGCCGGCCGCCGCGGGGCTCGCCGCGCGGCGCCGGCAGCCGCAGGACATCGCCCAGCTGCGCGAGTGCGTACGCCAGATTGGCCGGACCGATCACTCGCGGCAGAGCTTCGCCGCCGCGGACCTCGATTTCCATCTGGCAATCGGCAGCGCCTCCGGCAATCCGCTCATCCGCTCCATCGCCAGCGTGATCGAGACGGCGCTGGTGGCCTCTTTCACCTACAGCTCGCCGGCCGACAACCCGACGGATCATGCCGCAAGCGTCGCCGGTCACTCAGCGGTGGTCGATGCCATCGAGGCCGGAGACGAGTCAGGCGCAGCGCGCGGGATCCTTGCGGTGATCGACACCGCCGTGCGGCGCATCGACGGGCGCAAGAGGCAGGGCGCGCCGCCGTGAACGCCGGGTGCCGGCGGCTACACCCAGCCGCCGTCGACGATGTACTGCTGACTGGTGCAGGCGCTGGCCGCATCCGAGGCCAGAAACACGATGACGTTCGCCACCTCGACGGGCTGCAGCTTGCGCTTCAGACACTGGCGCGCAGCGATCTCCTTTTCCGTCTCGGGCGTGACCCACTTCTCGAGCTGGCGGGCCGTCATGATCCAGCCCGGCGCCACCGCGTTGACGCGGATCCCGTGGGGCCCGTAATCGCGCGCCAGCGAGCGGGTCAGGCCAAGGACCGCGGACTTCGAGGCGGTATAGGCGACCATGCCACCCTGGCCGATGATCCAGGAAATCGAGCCGAGGTTGATGATGGCGCCGCCGCCGGCGGCCTTCATGCCCGCCAGCACCGCCTGCGCGCAGAAGAACTGCTGCTTGAGATTGACGGCAATACGGCTGTCCCACAGAGCTTCGGTCACCTCCTCGGTCGGATGGCGCTCGTCGTTCGCGGCGTTGTTGACCAGCACCTCGACCGGCCCCAGATGCGCGCTGATGGCCGCAATCGCGCGCCGCAGCGCCGCGACGTCGGTCAGGTCACAGTGCTCGAAGTGCACTGCGACGCCGGCGGCGGCGAGTTCCCGCACCAGGGCGCGCGAGGGCTGCTCGGCGACGTCAATGAAGGCGACGCGCGCATGCTGCGCGGCGAACTGCCGCACGATCGCCTCGCCGATCCCCGAGCCCCCGCCGGTGACCAGAACGACCCGGTCTTTCAGGTCCGTATAGATGGCTGTCATCTGTCATCGCACTCCGCGGGAAGGTGGCGTTGCCCGGGCGCGCCGCTGCGCCCCGGCGGTGCGTGCATCATACTGCGCGCGCGGCTGCATTCGATTCCGACAATGGCATAGGAGCATCGCGTACCCATGGCACTGACTGGAGAACTGTTCATCGGCCGCGCACGGCGCAGCACCGCCCGGCGTTTCCAGGCGGTCGATCCTGCCCGGGGCGCTGCGCTGGATCCGCCGTTCAGCGCCGCCGGCGCGGCCGAGGTCGAGGCGGCCTGCGCGCTCGCGCACGCCGCGTTCGATCCCTACCGCGCACTGGCTCCCGAGCGGCGCGCGGCGTTCCTTGAATCGATCGCACAGCACATCCTCGAGCAGGGCGATGCGCTGCTCGAGCGCTCGCACGCCGAGAGCGCGCTGCCGCCGGCACGGCTCGCCGGCGAGCGGGCCCGCACCGTGGGGCAGCTGCGCCTGTTTGCCGCGGAGCTGCGCAGCGGTGAGTGGCTCGGCCTGCGCGTCGATCCGGCCCTGCCCGAGCGCCAACCCCTGCCGCGCCCGGATCTGCGTCAGCGCCGCATCCCGTGCGGCCCCGTGGCGGTGTTCGGCGCGAGCAATTTTCCGCTCGCCTTTTCCGTGGCCGGCGGCGACAGCGCCGCAGCGCTCGCGGCCGGCTGTCCCATCGTGGTGAAGGGTCATCCGGCCCATCCCGGCACCAGCGAGTGGGTGGCGCGCGCGATCGTGGCCGCAGCGGCGGCGACCGACATGCCTGAGGGCGTGTTCTCGCTGCTCAACGGTCCGGATAGCGCACTCGGGACGACGCTGGTCGCCGACCCACGCATCCGGGCGGTCGCGTTCACCGGCTCGCGCGCCGCGGGTCTCGCACTGATGAAGGTGGCGGCCGCGCGCCCTGAGCCCATTGCGGTGTTCGCCGAGATGAGCAGCGTCAACCCGGTGATTCTCCTGCCGGCGGCGCTCGCCCGCAGCGCCGCGAGCCTGGCGCAGGCGTACGTCGCCTCGCTCACCCTCGGCGTCGGCCAGTTCTGCACCAACCCGGGCATCGTGCTCGCACTGGAAGGCGAGGGGCTGCGCACGTTCATGGACGCGGCGGCCGCGGCGCTCGGGCGGGTCGAGCCGGCGGTGATGCTGACCGAGGGCATTCAGCGCAACTACGCGCAAGGTGTCGCGCGGCTCTGCGGCGAGGGCGCACAGCTGCTCGGGCAGGGCGCCGGGAACGGCGCGAAGAACTGCGCTCGCGCCGCGCTGTTCAGCGTTACGGCGGCGGCACTCCTGGCGCGGCCGGCGCTTGCCGAAGAGACCTTCGGGCCGGCTTCCATGCTGGTGCGCTGCGCCGGCGTCGAGGAGCTGCAACAGGTTCTCGAGGGACTCGAGGGCCAGCTGACGGCGACCTTGCAAATGGATGCGGCCGACCAGCCGCTGGCGCAGGCGCTGCTCCCGGCGCTCGAGCGCAAAGCCGGCCGCCTCATCGTCAACAGCTGGCCGACAGGGGTCGAGGTCTGTCATGCGATGGTGCACGGCGGGCCCTTCCCGGCCACCTCCGACGGACGCAGCACCTCGGTCGGCACGCTGGCGATCGAGCGATTCCTGCGGCCCGTGTGTTATCAGGGGTTCCCGGAGGCGCTGCTGCCGCCCGAACTGCGCGCCGCCGAGCTGCCGCGCTGGCCGCACCGGTTCGACGGCGAACGCCGGCTCGCCAAGCCCGCCTGATCCGCGCGGGAGTGCGCGCCGCGTGACGCGGCGAGCGCTCACAGCGGTTCGGGTACCACGGCGGGCGCTTGCCCGTGCGCCAGCGGATTGCGCAGCGGCAGCAGGAACGCATCCGCGCTGATGTCGAACACATCGCCCGGTTCGGCGCGGACCCGATCGCTGAAGGACAGAGTCGCGGTGCCGAAGAAATGCACGTGAACGTCGCCAGGCCGGCGGAAGTTGGCGTATTTGAAGTGGTGCTGCTCGAGGTTGGCGATCGAGTGCGACATGTTCGCCTCGCCGGTGAGGAACGGCTTCTCCCACAGCACACGGGCGCCCCGGCGGATGCGGCTCATGCCGCGCACGTCGGCCGGCAGCGAGCCGGTGAGCAGCTCCGGCCCCAGCGCCACCGGACGGAGCTTGGAGTGCGCGAGCCACAGGTAGTTGTGCCGCTCGGTGATGTGGTCGGAGAACTCGTTGGCGAGGCAGAAACCGAGCCGCCGCGGCACGCCCGCGGGGTCGATCAGATAGATGCCGGCGATTTCCGGCTCCTCGCCCCCGTCGAGGGCAAAGGCCGGGGAGACGAGCGGCGCCCCGCTCGGCACCACACTCGAGCCATCGCCCTTGTAGAACCACTCCGGCTGGGCGCCGACGGCGCCCGGGGCGGGTTTACCGCCCTCGAGCCCTTCGCGAAAGATGCGCATCGAGTCGGTCTGACCGGACCCGGTGGTGGCGAGCGCGTGCATCTTGTCGCGGCTCTCCGCCGAGCCGAGATGCGTCAACCCCGTGCCGGTGAGATACAGATGGGCCGGGTCCGGATGATCGATGGGCGGCAGCAGCCGCGCACGGGCAAGCTCGACGCGCCGCCCCGTCCGTGCACGCTCGACCGCCTGCGCCAGGCTGACACCGTCGGCCATGGCGGCCACGGCGAGGGCATACACGCTCGGGGCATCCGCGAGCCGCTCGGCGCGCTCGGCATCCACCAGGGCGGCGACGCAGCGCTCCCCGCCCGACTCGATCTGTACGAGACGCAAGGACATGGACTCTCCCGGCTGGAGTGCGATGCTCCGCGCCAAATCATAGTGCAACGGATGCCCATATGTCTGAGTAAATGGCCGCCCTTGACAGGCGGCCAGAGCGCTCCTTATTGTCTGATTAATTGGCGAGCCATGGCGCCGCGATGCGCGCGCAGGGCCGAGCCCCCCGATCCGGAGCCCTTACCATGGCAGTCATCATCGGCGGCGATTCAGGCGTGATGCACCCGCAGACGGGCGCCTCGCAAAAGTACACGGGCGCCCTCGTGGTGCTCGCGACCGTGTTCTTCATGTGGGGCTTCGCCACCGTCCTGAACGACACCCTGATCCCGCACCTGAAGTCGGCATTCCGGCTGGACTACGCACAAGTCCTGCTCATCCAGTTCGTGTTCTTCCTGGCGTACCTGATCATGGCCATGCCGTCGGCCAAGATCCTCGAGCGCACCGGATACAAGCTGGCGGTCGTGCTCGGCCTGCTCGGCATGGCGGTGAGCGCCGCCGGGTTCATTCCCGCGGCCATGCTCGAGTCCTATGGGCTGTTCCTGGTGGCGTTGTTCCTGCTCGCCGCCTCGATCACGCTGCTGCAGGTGGCCGCCAACCCGTACGTCGCGGTGATCGGGCCGCCCGAGACCGCCTCCAGCCGGCTCAATCTCGTGCAGGCATTCAATTCTGCCGGCACATGGCTCGCGCCGCTGTTCGGCAGCCTGCTCATTCTCGGCCACGGCGCCGCGGGGGCGCGCAGCGCCGCGCACCTGACGGCGCAGCAGCGCGCCGCGAGCGTGCACTCGGTCGAGTTGCCCTACGCGATCATCGCGGCGGTGCTGCTGGCGCTGACCGTGCTCGTGTGGCGGGTGCGGCTGCCGGACCTGGGCAAGGAGACGCGGCGCGCCGCGCGCGCCGAGCGTGCCCAGCACAGCCTCTGGCGGCACCGCAACCTCGTGCTCGGCGTACCGGCGATCGCGCTCTATGTGATGTGCGAGGTCGCGATCGGCTCGACCCTGATCAACTTCATGTCCCAGCCGTCGATCGGCGCTCTGTCGCACGCGCGGGCCGCCGATTACCTCATGCTCTACTGGGGCGGCGCGATGACCGGCCGGTTCATCGGCTCGTGGTTCCTGCGCTGGATGCGCCCGCAGCGGGTACTGGTGGCGGTGACGATCGGGGCGCTCGCGCTGCTCGCCCTGACGATCGTCTCGAGCGGCCACCTGGCGATGTGGAGCCTGCTCGCGGTGGGCCTGTGCAATTCGATCATGTTCCCGACGATCTTCACGCTCGGCATCCGCGGCCTCGGCCCCCTGACCGAGGAAGGCTCGGGTCTGCTCGTCATGGCCATCGCCGGCGGCGGAATGGCGGAGCTGCAGGGCGTGCTGGCCGACTCCATCGGCCTGCACCTGTCCTACCTTCTGCCGTGGGCCGGGTATTGCTACGTGCTCTTCTACGCGCTGTGGGGCTACCGCGCTACCGGCGCCGTGCACGACGAGCAGCTGGTGGCCTCCTGAGCGGCCTGGCGCGCGTGGTGTCGAGCAGCGCCAGGCGCACCAGATCGGTCATGGCCGCGCGCGCGGCCGCCGGATCGCGCCGCTCGACCGCCTCGTAAACCCGCTGGTGGTCGGGCAGCGGATCGCGTCTCAGCGGCGCGGCGCGCTGTTTGAAGATCGTGGTCCAGGTGACCGCGGCGGCGATGCCGCTGGTGAGAGAGGCCAGGAACGGATTGCCCGAGGCTTCGAGCAGCAGCGAGTGAAACCGCCGGTCCGCCTGCCGGCCCGCATCGACGGCGAGGGACTCGGCCGCCATGTCATCGAGCGCGCGCCGCAGGCTGTGCAGCTGCTCCTGGGTGCGCCGCGTGGCGGCAAGCGCGGCGGCGGCCGGCTCGACGATGGTGCGCAGCTCGAACAGGCCGTTGAGCAGCCGCTCGTCGGGATGAGCGCTGAAGATCCACGACACCACGTCCGGATCGAGCAGGTGCCACGCGCCCGAATCGCTGACCCGCGTGCCGAGCTTCGGCCGCGACTCGACCAGCCCCTTGGCCGCGAGGATGCGCAGCGCCTCGCGATAAGCGGTACGGGACACCTTGAGCTGCTCGCTGGCGGCGATCTCGCCATCCAACACGCCGCCGGGCGCGAGGCGGCCGGTCACGATGCGCACGCCGATGTCGCGGGCGATGGTCCCGTGCAGCCGCAGGGCCTTCGTGCCCGGGGCCCTGGCGGACGAAGCGGGCGTCCTCGGTCGCATCGATGGCGTACTCTCGGAGCAGTTGACGCCGGTGAGTATAACGCCCCAGGGCCGCGGCGAACCTCGAATCATCACCCTGAGCGCTCGCTGCGCACCCAACACCGCGGACAGCTTGACGCTGGCCGGGCCGTCGACTCATGATATTTATATTATTTAATGGCCCTTGCGAGGCGGGCAGAGCCCCATGACGCAACTGATCGATCAACTGGCGGCCGCGCTCGGCCCGGACGCCGTCCTGAGCGGCGCGGCAGCGCTCGAGGCACGTGATGCCGCGCAGACTCACGGGCTCGCCGTCGATCTGGGCACGCCGCTTGCGGTCCTGCGGCCCCGCACGACCGCCGATGTGGTGCGCATTCTGAGGCTCGCGCATGCCGCGGGCCAGGCCGTGGTGCCCTGGGGCGGCTGCACGGGGCTCGTGGACGGGGCGAGCGCCGACGGCGCGCTGGCGCTTTCGCTCGAGCGGATGAACGCCATCGAGCAGATCGACGAGACCAACCGCGTGATGCGCGTGCAGGCGGGCTGCATTCTGCAGAAGGCCTGTGAGGGGGCCGAGGCCCGCGGCCTGCTCCTGCCGCTCGATCTGGGCGCACGCGGCTCGGCCACGGTAGGCGGGGTGATCGCCACCAACGCCGGCGGCAATCGAGTGCTGCGCTGGGGGATGACCCGCGACATGGTCCTCGGGCTCGAGGCGGTGCTCGCCGACGGCACCGTGATCAACACGCTGAACACGCTCATCAAGAACAACGCGGGCTACGATCTGAAGCAGCTGTTCATCGGCTCGGAGGGCACGCTCGGCGTCGTGACGCGCGCCGTGCTGCGCGTACGCCCGAAACCGCTGAGCGAGAACGTCGCGCTGCTCGCCGTGGACGCGTTCGAGCACCTGCCGCGCACCCTCACGCGCCTCGAGCGCGAGTTGGGCGGCTCGCTGTCATCCTTCGAGGTGATGTGGGCGGAATTCTACCGTCTGGTGACGACGGCGCCGGCGCTCGGCCGGCCGGTCCTGCCGCACGGCCATCCGTTCTATGTCCTGGTCGAGACCCGCGGGGTGAATGTGCCGGCCGATGCGGAGCATTTCGAGAATGTGCTCGCGGGCGCGCTCGAGGCAGGCGAGGTGGCCGATGCGGTCATTGCCAAATCGGATACCGAGCGCAAGGCAATGTGGGGCCTGCGCGATGATGTGCCGCAGGTGACGCGCGAGGGGCCGATGTGCGCGTTCGACGTGAGCCTCAAGATCGACGACATGCCGGGCTACCTGGACGAAGTCCACCGCGCGCTGAGCGCGCGGTGGGGAAGCGAGTGCCGTTTCGTGGTGTGGGGTCATCTCGGCGACGGGAACCTGCACTTGATGGTCGGAGTGAAGGACGCATCGCCGCAGGCGCATCACGAGATCGAGGCACAGGTCTACGGCGCGCTCGCGACGCGCCCCGGATCGTCGATCTCCGGCGAGCACGGCATCGGCCTGCAGAAGCGCGCCTTCCTGTCGTGCTCGCGCACGCCCGAGGAAATCGCGCTGATGCGCACGCTCAAGATGGCGCTCGATCCGCGCAACATCCTCAACCCCGGCAAGGTGCTCGCCGGAACCGGCTGAACCGACGCCGCCGTGCGTCAGCAGCCGGGCAAGGCCGCGGGGCCGCACCTGCTGCGCGACCTGAGATCGCGCGCCGTGCGGCGGCAATTCATTCATTTCTGACCGGTGGCTTAGGACGTGGATCGATGCGCAAACTACTGATGGGATGTCTGCTGGCCCTGCCGGTTGCACCATGCGCGCAAGCGGCCAAGCCACCGTCCATCGACGGTGGACCGCGCCTTCAGGTCTTCACCATTAATCACCAGCTTCGAGCAAATTCCAGCGCCGACGTGCGTTTCCTGCTGTCCGCCCCCGCGGGCAAGGAGGGTTTCATCCGCGTTGCCGGCGGCCACCTGGTCACACCGGATGGCAAACGCTTTCGGATCTGGGGCGTCAACGTCACCGGCTGGACTCCGGGCTCGGCGTTGCTCCCCCCCAAACAAGACGCGAAGACCTATGCGCGGGCACTGGCCCAACTGGGCGTGAACTGCGTTCGCTTCCAATTCCTGGATTTGACCCAGCAGCAACATCGCGCGGCGGGCAGTATCCCCGTCACCTACACTCCCAGCGGTCTCTTGGATGGAAATGCGGCCACGAGCCAGGTCATGGACCCGGGCCAACTGGACCGCCTCGACTATCTGGTTTACCAACTGAAGAAAAACGGGATTTACGTCGACTTCAATCTGAACGTCGGCCGCCGCTACAAGAAAGGAGACGATGTCCGTGACTACAAGCTGATTGGCGCCGCAAAAGCAATCACGGAATTTGACCCGCGCCTGATCCAGCTCCAGAAAGACTACGCACGGCAGCTGCTGACTCACTACAACCCGTACACCAAAACGCGATACAACAACGAGCCGGCAGTCGCCATCGTCGAAATCGTCAACGAAAACTCGCTCCTCGAGTTTTGGCAGAGGAATTGGCTGCGGGGCAAGCTCGTGCCGGGCGCGCCGCGCTTCCAGCTCGATTTGACGCCCTATTACAAAGCGATGCTCACGCGTCAATACAACAGTTGGTTGAAAACGACGTACTCTCCGGCCGAGCTCGGCCGCCTTCGCAAACTCGCCGGCCTCAACGCGCGGAAGCCCTTTTCGATCACCCAGAGGCAGGATTTCGGCTCAACCCCGGCGCCTGTTTTCTATGCCGAAGCGGCCTTTTTCAACCATGTTGAGAGCGGCTTCTTCCAAGACATACGCTCGTACCTCAAGCAGACGCTTCACGTGAAGTCGCTGATCATGGGGACCGCCGACCACACCTATTTCATCCCCGGCATGCCACTACTGCGCGCCAATTCCGAAATGGATATTGTGGGCGCGCACGGCTATTGGCAGCATCCTGCGATCACAGTTCACCGCAACACTCCGATGGTCGATGATCCGCTGCACTCGCTGCCCGTCTTACTCAGCCGCTCAACAATGGCCCATAAGCCTTTCATCGTGAGCGAGGTGAATGAGCCGTTCCCCAATGACTACGAAGCCGAGCTGATCCCTATTCTGGCTGCTTACGGCGCGTTCCAGGATTGGGATGGGATTTTCATTTATAGCTTCGAGCCCAAGGTGACTGGATTGTGGCGCCCGGTGATCGGCGACCATTTTGATATTTCGGAAGATCCGGTCAAGATAGCGGAGATGCCCGTGGGCGCGCTTTTGTTCCTGCGCCACGATGTCGCTGCGGCCAAAAGAATCGTCGAGCGGACTTATTCGACGCAGCAGGTTGACGAGAGCATGCGCCTTCCGCAGTCCTTCATGCCGTACTTCACTCCTGGCTTCCCGCTCTTCCTGCCCCTCGAGCACGGCTCGCGCATCCGCTGCCTGGATTGCCAGCCAACCCAGGGCTTTCATGACGAGCCGTCCAACCCGTTCCGCTCCGACACCGGACAGTTGGCCTGGTGGCATTCGCGTGCGAAAGGAGGCCTGGTCACGATTGACACTCCCAGGAGCACGGCCCTCGTCGGCTTCGTTTCAACCTATGGGGTTGGAACCTCGCAGTTATCCGCCGACGTTGAAAACAAGTTCTGCTCCATCACCCTTTCCTCGCTCGATGGCAAGCCGTTGTCGACTTCGTCCCTGATGCTGCTCACCGCAACCGGCAGAGTCGAAAACACCGGCTCGGTCTGGAACGCAAGCCGCACCGACTTCAGTGTTTGGGGCAAGGCGCCGACGCGCATCGAGGTGATCCGCGGATGGGTGAAGCTGAAGGACATCGTAGGAGCGGTGGGGATGATCGTCACCCCGCTCGATGGCGAATCCCGTCCTCTGGGCGAGCTGCGGGGCAAAATGGTCGAAACCGGCTGGGAAATCCCCATCGGAGCCCGCCCGGCCACCAGCTACCTGATTCACGTCATTCGCTGAAGGCCCCCGATTGTTCAGGCGTCGGGTTGACTCACGCAGCTCGAAGACCGCTTGCGTAGCAGGCCTGCCGCGCTGCGCCGGCGGGCGGGCCGGCTCCGGGATCGGCATCGCGCCAGCCCCCGGGCCGCACATGCGTCGCGGCGCTGCAGCGCAGTCGCGGGCTCATCGAGTACACGGCGCACGGAACGGCCCTTGCGAGCCGGGGATTCGCCATGGCGCAGCGGGTGGAATAGCTGGCAGCGGCGCCCGATCCGCGCAACATCCTCAACCCCGGCAAGGTGCTCGCCGGAACCGACTGAGCCGACGCCGCCGTGCCTCAGCGGCCGGGCGGAACCCCCGGGCCGCGCAGCAGATGCGGCCCGAGATCGCGCACCGTTCGGCAACTCAGCTGACCGAGCACGCGGTCGAGTTCGACCGTGAGCATCTCCAGGGCGCGCCGCACGCCGGCCTCCCCGGCCGCTGCGAGTCCATAGAGCGCCGCGCGTCCCAACAGCACCGCATCGGCGCCGAGGGCGAGCGCCTTGGCGATGTCGGTGCCGCGCCGAAAGCCGCTGTCGATCAGCACGGTGAGGCGGTCGCCGACCTCGGCGGCGATTTCGCCGAGCACCTCGATGGGCGCGACACAGTAATCAAGCTGGCGGCCGCCGTGATTGGTGAGCACGATGCCATCGCAGCCGAGCCCGGCGGCGTGGCGCGCATCCGCTACGCTGAGCACGCCCTTGATGAAGAGCTTGCGCGGCCAATGCTCCCGCACCCACGCGATGTCCTCCCACGTGATGGTGGGAAGGAACATCTGCGGAATGATGGTGCTGCCGCCGACCGCATTCGCAGCGCCCGGGGGCAGGAAAGCCTCGATGTTGCGGAAGCTCGGGATACCGTGACGCAGAAGGACTTGCGTCAGCCAACGGGGATGGCGGAGTGTGTCGAGCGCCGCGCGCAGGCTAGGGTGACCAGGCGTGCGGTAATTGCGCTTGTCCCATTCACGGCTGCCGAACACGTTCGCGTCGGTAGTGAACAGCAGCGCCTCGTAGCCGCTCGCCGCCGCGCGGTGCATGATGTCTTCGGCGATCGCGCGATTGCGCATCACGTAGAGCTGCATCCACAGCCGGCCGCCGGCCTGTTTTGCCACCTCCTCCAGCAGCGTCGTCGAAACTGTGCTCAGCGTATAGGGAATGCCGAAGGCGGCGGCGGCCCGCGCGAGGGCAATGTCGCCGTGCGGATGCAGCATGCCGTTCAGCCCCGTCGGGGCGATTGCAAGCGGTGCGCCGCAAGGTGTGCCCAGCAGTTCTGTGGCGAGGCTGCGCCCCTCGGTGTTGACGAGCGTCGGCGGAACGAACCGCAGCGCCGCGAACGCCTCGCGGTTGCCGCGCAGCGTCGCTTCGTCCTCGGCGCCGCCCTCGACGTACTCGAAGGCGAAGCCCGGCACGCGGCGGCGCGCCGCTTCGCGAAGATCGGCGATGTTCAACGCCGCGCTGAGATCGTGCCCGGTGTAGGGACGGCGTTTCCAGGGCATGTGCGGACGCTCCGGTGACGTTGAGTTCGGTATGTTCGCGGCAATCCCGCTCAGATGCTCCAGCCGCCGTCGATGACGTGGATCTGACCGGTGGTGTAGGTGGCCCCGGCAAGATACACCACCAGCTGGGCGATCTCCTCCGGGCGACCGATCCGGCCGATCGGCTGGCGGGCGACGAAGGTGGCGCGCGTCTGTTCGTAGTTCCCCTGGGAGCGCAGCCGCTGCTCGAGCGAAGGTGTCTCCACCGTCCCGGGACAAATGGCGTTGCAACGAATGCCGCGGCCGACGAAGTCGGCGGCCAGGGACTTGGTCAGGCCGACCACCGCGGCCTTGGT
>JAKCEJ010000270.1 GCA_021838065.1 Pseudomonadota bacterium | reverse complement strand
TTCATCGGCGGCCTCGCGACGTTCCTCACCGAGGGCCTGCCGGAGCAGGAGGCGGTGACGCGCGCGAATCTCTACGCGGCGCTGTCCGCAACGCGCACCGGGACGCAGAAATCGTTCGCGCGGCGCGCTGAGTTCGAGGCCGAACTCGCCCGCCGGCGCGCCGCACCGCAGGCTCGATAAGCGCAATTCAAGAACCAACAGTCTCGGGGGGCCAACCCAATGTTCATCGTGCAGAACTATTCGCTCGCAGTCGTATTGTGCGTGCTCACCATGCTGTGCTGGGGATCGTGGGCGAACACACGCAAGCTCGCGCCGGCGCAGTGGCGTTTCGAGCTGTTCTACTGGGATTACGCCCTCGGGGTGCTGCTGATCTCGTTTGTCTTCGGCATCACGCTCGGCACGAGCGGTCACGCGGGCCGGCCGTTCTTCGCCGACCTCACGCAGGCGAGCGGCTCGAGCCTGGCGCATGCGCTGTTCGGCGGGGTGGTGTTCAACCTGGCGAACATCCTCCTGGTGGCGGCCATCGAAGTCGCCGGCATGGCGGTCGCATTCCCGGTCGGCATCGGGCTCGCGCTCGTGCTCGGGGTCATCCTCAACTATGTCGCCGTCCCGATCGGCAATCCGGCGCTGCTCGCCGCCGGCGTCGCGCTCGTGGCGCTCGCCATCATCCTCGATGCCCTCGCCTACCGCCGCCAGTCGAGCAGCGTCAAGCGCGTAAGCATGAAGGGGCTCTTGCTCTCGCTCGCCTGCGGGATCTTCATGGGCGTTTTCTACCGCTTCGTCGCCGCGGCGATGTACCCGAACCCGATCCACCCGGTTGCCGGCCTCATGGGCAGCTATGCCGCGGTGTTCGTGTTCGCCGTCGGAGTCTTCCTCAGCAACTTCCTGTGGAACACCGTCGCGATGCGCTTCCCGGTCATGGGCGAGCCGGTGCCGTTCTCGCACTACTGGCGCGGCGGCTTCAACACCCATCTTGCGGGCATCATCGGCGGGGTCATCTGGGGCATCGGGATGTCGCTCAACATCATCGCCTCGGGGCGCGCCGGCTTTGCGATCTCCTACGGCCTCGGCCAGGGGGCGACGATGATCGCCGCGCTCTGGGGCGTGCTCGTCTGGAAGGAATTCAAGAACCCGGCGCGCGGGGTCTCGGCGCTGCTCGGCGCCATGTTCATCTGCTTCATCGCCGGGCTCGGTCTGATCGTGCTCGCGAGGACTCTGTGAGGGCCATGCGCCGCGGCATCGCCGAGCGACTCATCATGCGGATGTCTTGTGGAGCCCCTGACATGAAGATACGGACAGTGCCTCTCCTGCGCATCCTTGCCCTCGCCGCCGTGCTCGCCGCGGCGCAGCTCGCGGGTGCCTTTGGGACCGCGGCGTACGCGGCCGGGGCGGGCGCACGCCCGAAGGTCATCTTCGATGAGGACACCTTCGGGCCCGGCGGCACGGACATGCAGGCCGGACTGATGCTGCTGCAGGACAAGGACATCAATCTCCTCGGCATCACCGTCGTCACGGGCGACGGGTGGCGCAATGAGGAGGTCGCGCACATGCTGAGGCTGCTTCAGATCGCGCACCGCGCCTCGGTGCCGGTCTACCCGGGCGCGGTGTTTCCGCTGCTCAACACCCAGCGGCGCAATCGACTGTGGGAGAAGCTCTACGGCAAGCTCTTCTACGATGGGGCCTATATGCGGCACTGGCCGCCCGAGGCCACCGTGGACTTCACGCCGCTGCACCCCTCGCGCCCCGACTGGGTGCCGCCTCTTCCCGAGGGCGAGCCGACCATCCACGCGGCCAAGGAGAGCGCGGTCAGCTTCATGCTGCGCATGGTGCACCAGTACCCGCACCAGGTCACCATCATCGCCGCCGGGCCGCTCACCGACCTCGCGCTCGCGGCGAAGATCGATCCGCGCTTTGCCTCCCTCGCCAAGCAGCTGATCTTCATGGGCGGCAGCTTCTATCCCATGCCGGCCGACACCCCGTACGCGCATGCGGCGGATTATCTCAACTCGCCGCGCGTCGAGTTCAACGTGAGGTTCGATCCGGAAGCCGCCTCCATCGTGTTCCACCAGCCGTGGCGCCGGATCATCGAGGTGCCGGTGGATGCGACCAGCCCCACCCTGATGACCAAGAAGATGCTCCGCGAGGTCGCCCGCGGCCGCGCGCCCTTCGATCACTACCTCGGCCGCTTCGGGCAGGTCTATCCGCTCTGGGACGAGACGGCCGTGGCGGTCTGGCTCGATCCTCAGCTCATCACCCGCGAGAAGACCCTGCTGGTCGACGTCGACACGAGCTTCACCGCCAACTACGGCGCGATGCTGAGCTGGCCCGTGGGCGCCGGCCCTGACACGGGCGCGCAACCGGTCCACGTGGTGCTCGCCGTGAACGTCCCGAAGCTGAACCGGCTCGTGATGCGTCTGCTCACCGCGGCGAAGCCCATCTCCATTCCCGTCGGCGCAGACCCGGCGCATTGAGCGGGCAGCCTGCGCCGCGAGCGCGCGGAATATTGCCGTCGCGTGACGGAATGATTGCGGCTTGATGACAGGCACGCGCGCTTCTTGCACCGCCGCCGCGGCGAGGCGCTAGACTGGCGCGCGTTGCGCGAGACAGCGACGCGCCGCGCGCTGCGCCGGCCGGAGCATCGGAAAGGAGTGACTGATGAACGACTCGCACCTGACCCGCCGGGCGTTTCTGAGATCCCTAACACTCGCCGGCGGCGCGGCGCTCACCGGCGCCGCCGTGCCGGCGCTCGGCGCGCCGGCGGCGCGCGCCCGCGCGGACATCGCCGGCCTGCGCTGGCACATCGAGCACGTGATCGTGTTGTTTCAGGAGAACCGCAGCTTCGATCACTACTTCGGCGCTTACCACCACCCCGCAGGCGCGATGGTCACGGGGCTGCTCGATCGCGACGGCAGGATCGACCCGCGCTTCCACGGCCTGCAGAAGAACCCCGCCGGGATCCCCTACTCCTACCTGCCGCTGCCGGCGAACATCGCGGCATTCGACACCGCACAGCTCGAGAATGCGCCCTTTCCCCTGGCGCCGTACCTGCCGCCGAACGCGAATGTGCCGTGGGATCCCGAGCATCACTTCTTCCGCATGTTCGCGCAGGTGCACAACGGCGCCATGGACCGCTTCGTGGCACTGGCCCTGAAGCGCCATCACGCGCCATTCACGAGCGGCGAGCCGCGCGACATCATGCTGATCGCCGAGTCGCGCCCCTCGGGGCCGGTGCTCGGCTTCTACACCCGCGAGGACCTGCCCCACTACCATCGCCTCGCCGATGAGTACGTGCTGTTCGACCATTTCTTCCAGGCCTTCTCCGGCGGCTCGACCTGCAATGCGCTGTATCTGGCGGCGGCCCATTCGGCGCTGTGGCGCGAGGCGCCGGCCAGCCTGCGCGGCAGCTTCAGCCCGCCGCTGTTCGACCTGCCCTACGACCCGCACGGCGTGCTCATCAACGATCTGCCGCCGCTCAACGGCCCGACCGCGGCTTGGGGCGGGGCGCTCAAGCACAGCCCGCCGCCCGGGGAGCAGACCTACCCCAACATCGGCGAGCGGCTGAACGCGGCGGGCATCTCCTGGGCCTGGTACAACGAGGGCTGGAACGCGGTGAAGCCTTGGGCGATGAAGAGCGCCTTCGGCCGCGACAGCGGCTCGGCCGTGGTCGATACCGGCCGGCTGTACGTGCCGCACCACAATCCGTTTCAGTACTACCCCAGCTGGTTCAACAACGTGCGCGCCGGGCACATCCGCGACAGCGAGGACTTCTTCGCCGATGCGCGCGCCGGAACGCTGCCGGCCGTCTCGTTCGTCAAGGCCACCGGCGAGCACGATGAGCACCCCGCCGACTCCGCGCCGCGCTGGGGCGAGAAATGGGTGATGGACCTGCTGCAGGCCGTCGGCGAGAGCCCGGTCTGGGACAAGACCGCCGTCATCATCACCTACGACGAGGGCGGCGGCTTCTGGGATCACGTG
Organism: Pseudomonadota bacterium; assembly: GCA_021838065.1. Taxonomy (GTDB): domain Bacteria; phylum Pseudomonadota; class Gammaproteobacteria; order Steroidobacterales; family Steroidobacteraceae; genus 13-2-20CM-66-19. Next base: position 243 of record JAKCEJ010000270.1, on the reverse strand, counting down.
CCGCCGCCGCGGCCCGACGCCTACGGTTGCGGCACCCGCATCCCGGCGCTGCTGGTGAGTCCGTGGGCGCGCCGGGGCTACGTCGATCACCGCGTCGCCGACACCACCTCGGTGCTGGCGTTCATCGAGACCCGCTTCGGTCTGCACCCGCTGCAAAAGCGCGACGCCCAGGCGTACAACCTGCTCGACGGGCTCGCCTTCTCCGGCGCACCGCGCGAGCCGCGATTCACCTGAGCGAGCGGC
>JAKCEJ010000269.1 GCA_021838065.1 Pseudomonadota bacterium | reverse complement strand
GGCGTCCAGATGCTCCGGGGACTCGGCCATGATGGCGTGCAGGTTCGGGATCATTCCGTAGGCCTGCTTTGAATCCTCGAGCAGCGGCTGGCTGGCGGCAGGTGCGGATTGCAGCGTGTGAATCTTGAAGCGCGACATGGACGGGACCTTCCCGGTGCATCACCGGCAAGTGCCGGCGGACGCACTATCCCATATTTTTGACTGACTAGTCAAAAATTACCGCGATCCGCCCCCCGCCGGAGGATGGCAGGGACGGTACGAGTAGCCCGGGCGTGATCAGGTGCAGGGATGGAACCCCGTCGCGCGTGACCGGCCTGCGTGCCAGCCCGGACGGGCTCGGCCGCCGAGACCGTGCCGGTCGCCGCGCAACCGGTCAGTCACGGTCTGCGTTTCGGCGTGTTGCGCCCCTCTGATAGACTCCGCACTCCGCAATGCGCCCGTAGCTCAGTTGGATAGAGTACCTGGCTTCGAACCAGGTGGTCGGGGGTTCGAATCCCTCCGGGCGCGCCACTCGACTCAGGGTACGTTCCGATCACATGGGTGACGGTTTATACCGGAGACATGGGTAACACTTTTGCGCTGAAGGGGCTCTCGGCGCTGCTGATGCGGTGTGTGCCGTGATCGCGGAGGTCCGATTCACACGGTATGACGATCGCCTGCCCGATCCGGTCTGCGAAGGCAGTGCCGGGAGTAGCCTCGCGGCGGCCGGCGCCGCTGCCCCGAGGCGATGGCGTGGCATCGCCTCGGGGATGCGTCCGCGGTTCAGTGCTTTATTGCGTGCCGCCTGCGCCAGCCGGCCACCAGGCCGAGCAGGGCGAGGGCCGAAGCGAACAGTCCGAGCGAGCCGGGCTCGGGAACGTTGGCCCAATCCGCCGTGTAGGAATTTCCGACCGCGCCCGGGCTGTTCGGATCACCGGAGAAGTTGAACGCCTCCATCAACACGGAGGAGAAGTTGGTCGTGCCCGCCGCCGCCGCGAGATTCAGAACGTCCGTGCCGTTCACGTAGTACTGGTACTCGCTGCCGGTGAAGTCGATGCTCAGATTGTTCCAGGCGCCGTAGTGGACGGCCGCGCTGCTGAGGTCGTACCAGCCGCCATTGCCGCCGTTCGCGGCATCGCTCCAGACTCGGAAGCCGATGAAGCCGTCGGTTGTACCGTTGCTGTTGAGATCCGCGGTCCCGGTGCCGTAGTTCGTGAAACCGAGAATGGGATAGTCAGTGACATTCGACGACCCGTCGGTCATGACTCCCCACATGCCCGTGCGCCGCGCGCCCAGGCTCGGATCGGACCAGCTCGTGGGGACGTACAGCGATGCCGCCAGGAAATCCCCGGCGCCGCCGCTGATGCTGTAGCCCTCGCCCTGGGTGCTGTAGAAACCGCCTTGCTCGCCGCTCGGCCGGTTGCTGGCCGCGCCGTTCGGCCCGATGCCGATGCCGAGGACGTTGGTCTTCCCCTGGTATGTGCCGACATTGCCAAAGCTGTCCGGTGCGTAGCGGTCGACGCTCCAGCCCGTGGGCGCCGAAGCGAAGCTCGGCATGATGTCGCTTGCGCTTGCGGCCGTGCTCGAGAGGGCAAGCAGCGCGCCTGCCAGGCAAAGTGTTGTTGCTTTCATCGACAATCTCCCCTTGTGATTGCTGTTCTTGACGGCCGCCGCCTGGGACGCACGATGTCCGGACTCTTCATGAACTGACAGCGGCCGCTTCCTGTGTCATCGATGCAGCGCGTCCGCGTTCAACGATACGGATCTGGCGCGTCGTCGCCTTGGCCGGCGAAAGAGATGCCCGAGAGGAGCAAATTTCGTGCCGTGATGGATCGTGCCAGCGGCGGCGGGGCGCCTCAAGGCCAAGGGCTCCCGTTATCAGCAACTTGGAGCGGTGCGTCGCCTCGCGACGCGGGCGCGCGGCGCCAGCGGTACGCCGGTAGCTGTAAAGGCCACCGACACCACGAGGCCCTGGCCGCGGGCCGCCGCGCCGTTCAGCGCCCGCGGGCCGTGCGCGCCGTCTTGCGCTGCGCGGCCCGGTGACTCGCGTACAGTGCCGCGATCGCGCACGAGGCGAGTCGCGAGCGCGCGTCATCGGCGCGACTGGTGAGTACGATCGGCACGCGTGCGCCGAGCACGATGCCGGCGAGCTCAGCGCCGGCGAGGTATTCGAGCTGCTTGGCGAGCATGTTGCCGGCCTCCAGATCGGGCACGACAAAAATGTCGGCCCGGCCCGCGACGGGCGAGGCAATGGATTTCGTCGCGGCCGCCGCACGCGAAACGGCGTTGTCGAAGGCCAGCGGCCCGTCCAGCACGCCGCCGGTGATCTGGCCGCGGTCGGCCATCTTGCACAGCGCCGCGGCATCGAGCGTCGATTTGATCTTCGGCGTCACCAGTTCGACGGCCGAGAGAATCGCCACCCGGGGCGTGCGCACCCCGATCGCCTGAGCCAGATCAATCGCGTTCTGCACGATGTCGCGCTTGTCTTCGAGCGAAGGATAAATGTTGACCGCCGCGTCCGTGATGAACAGCAGGCGCGGGTAGCGCGGTGCATCGATGACGAAGACATGGCTGACCCGGCGGTCCGTGCGCAGGCCGTTGTCCGGATCGACGACATAGTGCATCAGCTCGTCGGTGTGCAGCGCACCTTTCATGATGGCATCGACCTCGCCGCGGCGCGCCATCTGCACCGCCTCGGCGGCGGCCGCGTGGCTGTGTTCGGTGGCGCGGATCGCCCGCCCGGCCAGATCGACGCGCGCGGCACGCGCGGCGGCGCGAATGCGCCTCTCCGGTCCGATCAGCACCGGCGTGATCAGGCCCGCACGCTCGGCCTCGAGCGCCCCGAGCAGCGAAACGGGATCGACCGGGTGCGCGACCGCCGTGCGCAGCGGCCCCTGTCGGCGGGCCGGAGCCAGCAGGCGCTCGAGGCGACGCACTGTCGCGGCCGCAACAGCCGCCTGCAACCGGGTTCGGGACGCGTCATTCATCGGTGTCACCCTGCGATGGCGCTCGAGCGGCCGACGCCGCGTGCGGGCTCCCGGGCGGCGCGAGGAGCGCGTAGCGCCGACCGTGCGGCAGATCATACCGGTGCACGATCACGGCGGCACCCGCCGCCTGCAATCGTTGCGCTTCGCCGTCGCCCGGACGATGCCACGCGCCGAGCCGACGCAGCACCGGGGTGAAGGGACCCGGGGCGTGGCCCGGCAGCAGCACCAGCAGCCGACTCTGCGACCCGTGCGCGGCGAACCAGGTACTCACCGCGGCCGCAGCGTCTGCACTGCCCGCCTCGAGCGCCGTGAAGCGCGTGTCCAGTCCCCGATCGAGCATCGCGATCGTCGTCTCGTCCGGATTCAGCAGCGCGAAGGGGTGATGCAGCGTGCGTGCGTGGATCCGCCGCGCCAGGGCCGGCAGATCCTGCCACCGGTCGATGACGGGAAAAACGGCGAAGGCGCACAGACAGAAGGCTGCCGCGTACGCGCTGTACGTCCAGAGGAAGCTGCCGAGGACCCCGCCGCGTGCCTGCGCCTGGGCCGCCCGGCGCAGCGCAACGGCCGGGCCGAGCAGCGCGCCGGCGGCGAGGGCGAGATCGGCGCCGGCGATGCGCGGCGCGTCGCGCTGAATCCCGGCCATGGCGGCCGCGGCGGTCGCGAAGGCGAGGGCGCTGAGCGCGACGATCCAGCGGGTCCAGCGCAGGGCGGCGCCCGGGGGGCGGGCGAGCCGCTGCGCCTCGCTCGCCCACAGGGCGATGAGCAGGCTGAAGCCGAGCAGGGCCGGTGCCGCATAGACGTCCCGCGCCGTGGCCGCGAACGACAGCAGCACCAGCCACGGCAGCGATGCGCACACCGCGAACCGCCACGCGGTCGCGGGTGCGGCCGGCAACCGCGCCTGATCCCAGGCCCGGCGCAGGGCCGCCGCGGCGAGCGCGGTCCACGGCAGCAGGTAGACCGGCAATTGCAGGAAGTACCGCCCGAATGCGTTGCGGTGGCCGTTGGCGTACTGGTAGGCCGGCGGCGCGGCGATCCGCATGAACCGGCCCACGAGGTTGTACCAGAACAGGACCCGCAGGGCGTGCGCGCCGTGTGCGCCGTCGGCCACGGCGATGAGCCAGGGCGCGATGAGCAGCGCCTGCAGCAGCAAGCCGGCGTAGAGCTCCGCGCGCTTGAGCTCGGCCCAGCGCCGCTCCCAGGCGATCAGCGTGAGCAGCGTCAGTCCCGGCACCAGCCAGCCGACCGCGCTCTTGGCCAGGAAGCCCGCGGC
>JAKCEJ010000268.1 GCA_021838065.1 Pseudomonadota bacterium | reverse complement strand
GAACCGCAGCGGGTGTGAGGCCGAGTAGCCGGCCGCCGCGTACAGGCGGCGCGCCGCGGCGATGCGCGCGGCCATCTCGAGCCGGCTCCACGCGGGCGGCTGCGCCTGATAACCGTCGGTGCCGGGGGGCACCCAGCTGTACGCCGGCCGCTCGCCGGCGCGCAGCACGTAGCGCGTCAGCCTGTGGCGGTTGATCACCATGGTCAGCGCGCGGCGCAGGCCCGGCTGGCCCTTGAACGGCGCGCGCCGCAGATTGAAGCCGTAGTAGTAGGTGCCGAGCTCCGGCGCGATGTGCAGCTGGCCGGCGAGGTGCGCGCGAATCCAGCCCATCTCGGCGCGCGGCACCGCGTCCATGATGTCGAGCTCCCCGGCCCGGTACATCTCAAGCTCGGCGTTCTCATCGGTGGCGATCACATAGCGCACGCCCGGGAGGCGCGTGGCGGCGTTGCGCCAGTAGTCCGGATTGCGCGCGAGCTCGATGTACGAGCCGTGCGCCCACTGGGTAAGGACGAAGGCGCCGTCCGAGGGCATGTGGCCGGGCTGCGCGTAGGCGGCGCCGTATCTCGCCAGCGCCGGTGGATCGACCGGACAGGTGGCCGGCGCGGCCAGCAGCGCCGGCAGATAGTGGGCGGGCGTGCGCAGCTTGATGAGCACCGTGTAGGGTGTGGGCGCGTACACCCCAAGCTGATCGACCGGCCGCCGTCCGGAGATGATGCCGGGGGCATGCCGGATCACGCTCACGACTGCGGCGTAATCGGACGCCGTGCGCGGATTGACCAGCCGGCGCAACCCGGCGACGAAGTCCGTGGCCACCACCGGGGCGCCGGTCGACCAGCGGGCGTCGTGACGCAGCGTGAAGGTATAGGTCTTGCCATGCGGACCGACCGTCCAGCTTGTGGCGATGCCCGGGGCGGGGTGTCCCTGGCGGTCGAGCGTCGTCAAGCCTTCACAGATGTCGCGCAGCACCCGTTGCGCCTCGACGGAGCGGGCCTTCTGCGGGTCGAGGGAGTCGGGATCGAGGTCGAGCCCGCGCAGCAGGATGTCTGCCCCGCCGCCCGCGCCCGCCGGAGTCGCGGCGCGCTGGGCGCAGCCGCCGAGCGCCGCGAGCGAAACCAGGATGACGGCGCTGCGGACGAGTCGCCCGTTCATCGCCGCTCAGCGCGTCGGACGAAGACGATGGGCGTTGATCTGATCGCGCAATCGCTCGGCCGCGCCGCGCGCCGCCGCCGCGAAGTCCTCGCCCCGCGAGGCGTAGAGGATTCCCCGCGAAGAGCTGATGATGAGCCCGGTTCCCGCGGCGGTCTGCCCGCTGCGCACCGCCGCGGCGACGTCGCCTCCCTGCGCGCCGACGCCCGGCACCAGCAGCGGCATGTCCCCGACAATGCGCCGCACCTGCGCGAGCTCCTCGGGGTAGGTGGCGCCCACCACCAGCAGGCAGTTGCCCCGCGTATTCCACTGCCGTGCGGCGAGCTCTGCCACGACGTGATAGAGGCGTCGTCCTGCGCCTTCCACCGCCAGATCCTGCAGATCGCGCGCGCCGGGATTGGAGGTGCGGCACAGCACGATGACGCCGCGGTCGGCGCGCTTGAGAAACGGCTCGAGCGAATCGGCGCCCAGGTACGGATTGACCGTCACGGCATCGGCGCCATAGCGCTCGAAGGCCTCATCGGCGTAGCGCTCCGCGGTGTTGCCCACATCGCCGCGCTTGGCATCGAGGATCACCGGCACGTCCGGGTAGGCGGCGTGGATGTACTCGATGGTGCGCTGCAGCTGATCCTCCGCCTCGTAGGCCGCGTAGTGCGCGAACTGCGGCTTGTAGGCGCACACCAGATCAGCCGTCGCGTCGATGATCGCCTTGTTGAACTGGAAGATGGGCGAGGCGTGCGCCGCGATGTGCTCGGGGAAGCGCTCGATCTCCGGGTCGAGGCCGACACACACCAGGGAATCGCTGCGGGCCCAGCGGCGCTCGAGCCGTGCGATGAACTCGCTCATGCGACGCGGATCCCGGCCGTGAGCGCGCGCTTCTTCAGGTGCACCAGCAGCAGCGTGACCGCCGCCGGGGTCACCCCGGGCACGCGGCCCGCCTGTCCCACCGTGGCCGGCCGGTACTCGCTGAGCCGCGCGCGCACCTCGTGCGAGAGGCCCGCCACCTGCGCGTAGTCGATGTCTTCGGGCAACCGGGTCTCCTCATTGCGGCGCTGGCGGTCGATTTCCTCCTGCTGGCGCTCGATGTAGCCGGCGTACTTGGCGAGCGCCTCCACTTCGGTGGGCAGCTGCGCCGCGATGCGCTCGTCGCCGCCGGCGGGCGCCTCCGCGCCGATGATCTCGAGCAGCGCAGCGTAGCGGACCTCGGGCCGGCGCAGCAGCTCGAATGCCGACACGTCGCGGCCCAGCGCTCCGCCGAGCACGCGCTCGCACCAGGCGGCATCGAGCGCCTCCGGATGCAGCCGCAGCCCGCGCAGCCGCTCGACCTCGCGCTCGATGCGGCGCTGCTTGGTCTCGAACAGCCGCCAGCGCTCCTCATCGACCAGGCCGAGACGACGGCCGATCGGCGTCAGACGCGCATCGGCGTTGTCTTCGCGCAGCAGCAGGCGATGCTCGGCGCGGCTCGTGAACATCCGATACGGCTCGCGCGTGCCGCGCGTGACCAGATCGTCGATGAGCACGCCGAGATAACCCTCGCTGCGGCGCGGCACCCACGGCTCCTCGCCGCGCACCGCGAGCGCGGCGTTGATGCCGGCGAGGACGCCCTGCGCGGCCGCCTCCTCGTAGCCGGTGGTGCCGTTGATCTGGCCCGCGAAATACAGGCCGCCGAGCCCGCGGGTCTCGAGCGAGGGGCGCAGGTCGCGCGGATCGAAGAAGTCGTATTCGATCGCGTAGCCCGGCCGGGTGAGATGGGCGCGCCCGAACCCCGGAATGCTCTGCACCAGCGCCACCTGCACGTCGAACGGCAGGCTGGTCGAGATGCCGTTGGGATAGACCTCGTGCGTGTCGAGGCCTTCCGGCTCGACGAAGATCTGGTGCGAGCCGCGCTCGGCGAAGCGCACCACCTTGTCCTCGATCGAGGGGCAGTAGCGCGGGCCGATACCCTCGATCGCCCCGGTGAACATCGGCGAGCGGTCGGTGGCGGCGCGGATGATCTCGTGCGTGCGCTCGGTCGTGTGCGTGATGTGACAGGCCACCTGGCGCGGGTGCTCCTCGGCGCGGCCGAGGAAGGAGAACACCGGCAGGGGATCGTCACTGTCCTGCACGCTCATCACGCCGTAATCGAGCGAGCGCCCGTCGAGTCGCGGCGGCGTGCCGGTTTTCAGCCGCCCGACGCGCAGCGCCCGCTCGCGCAGCCGCGCGGCGAGGCGGTTCGAGGGCGGATCGCCCGCGCGTCCGCCGGCGTAGTGGTCGAGACCGACGTGGATCCGCCCGCCGAGGAACGTCCCGACGGTGAGCACCACGCGCGGCGCTTCAAACACGATGCCGGTGACGGTGACGACGCCCCGCACGGTCTCGCCCTCGACCCGCAGGTCGGCCACCTCCTGCTGAAACACGGACAGGCCCCGCTCGGCCTCGATGAGCGAGCGGATGGCGCGCTTGTAGAGCTGCCGGTCCGCCTGCGCGCGCGTGGCTCGCACCGCTGGGCCCTTGCTGCCGTTCAGGGTGCGGAACTGGATGCCGGCCCGATCGGCGGCGCGGGCCATCGCGCCGCCGAGGGCATCGATCTCGCGCACCAGGTGGCCCTTGCCGATGCCGCCGATCGCCGGATTGCAGCTCATCTGTCCGAGCGTCTCGATGCTCTGAGTGAGCAGCAGCGTGCGCGCGCCCATGCGCGCGGCCGCCAGGGCCGCTTCGGTCCCGGCATGACCGCCCCCGACGACGATGACCTCGAACGGATGGCTGAAACGCATCGGCATAGTGTAGTGCACGCGCAGGTCCCGCCCAAACGGCGCGGCCGCGGCCCTTGCATTATCATGCGGATCCGTGATGCGAACCGCAGCACTCATCCTGGCCCTGGCGATGATCGCCGCGGGCGCCGTCGGCAACGCCGCACCGGCCCGGCGCCTGAGGCTCTCGCCCTGCGAGCTGCGCTCGAGCGGGGCGCTGCAGCTGGTGAAGGCCGAATGCGGCCGGCTGCCGGTCGCGGAGAATCCGGCCGATCCGCGCGGGCGGCAGATCCGTCTCGCCGTGGCCGTGGTGCCGGCGGTGAGCACCGCGGCCCGTCCCGATCCGCTGTTCGTGCTCGCCGGGGGGCCC
>JAKCEJ010000267.1 GCA_021838065.1 Pseudomonadota bacterium | reverse complement strand
CCAAACATGACCCCGATCTTCATGCGGATCTGGTTGATGAAGATCACGATGGTGTTGGAGCGCTTGATGTTGCCGGTCAGCTTGCGCAGCGCCTGGGACATCAGCCGCGCGTGCAGCCCCACCTGCATCTCGCCCATCTCGCCTTCGATCTCGGCCTTTGGCGTCAGCGCCGCGACCGAGTCGATCACCACGATGTCCACCGCGTTCGAGCGCACCAGCATGTCGGTGATCTCGAGCGCCTGCTCGCCGGTGTCGGGCTGCGAGACGAGCAGGTCCGTGATGTTCACGCCGAGCCGCTCAGCGTAGGCCGGGTCGAGCGCGTGCTCGGCGTCGACGAACGCCGCAGTGCCGCCGGATCGCTGCACCTCGGCGATCACCTGCAGGGTGAGGGTTGTCTTGCCCGAGGATTCCGGTCCGTAGACCTCCACCACGCGCCCGCGCGGCAATCCGCCCACGCCGAGCGCGACGTCCAGTCCCAAAGAGCCGGTCGATACCGCTTCGACGTCGTAGGCGGCGGTGGCATCACCGAGACGCATCACCGAGCCCTTGCCGAACTGCTTCTCGATCTGACCCAAAGCGGCGGCGAGCGCCTTCTTGCGATTCTCTTCCATCTGGTTGTCCCGGAATGTTTGGAAAACGAAGTGGTGAGCGAATTATCCCACAAAGACGCCGCCCGCAGCACCTCTGTCTGCGTGCGTGTGGTGTTATTTTGTCAGACGCGCTCAGCGTACAGCGAGTATGCCTCGACAACACTGTATACGGGCCCCGATTCGAGCGTGAGGCTTTCGATCAGGGCGAAGGCGTCGAACCGCCAGCGCACCGGCGGCAGCGAGGCCGGCTCACTTGGTCGCGCCACTTTGCGTGCCACAGTGACATGTGGACGGAAGGGCTTGAGATCCGGAGCAAATCCGGCCTCGCGCAGCGATTCGATCAGTCTCGCGGCCAGCGCGCCGAGCGGCGCGGTCGGGCGCGCCGGCAGGGCGCACAGCACCTGCGGTCGGCGCCAGTGCTCCAGGCGATCGAGCGGCAGCTCGATGCTCCCGCCCGGCAGCCTCGCGGCCTGGGCCGCCGCGCCGGCGATGTCGGTGAGCTGCGCCACGCGCGGCGCGGGAACCGCACCGAGGAACACCAGGGTCAGGTGCATCTGGGCGGCGGGCACTGGGCGGCCGCCGCTGCCGCGCACCGCCGCATGCACGGCCTCGGCAAGCCGTTCGCGCTGCGCGGCATCGGGCCAGAGTGCAAAGAACAGCCGGCGCGATTTCACAGCCGATGGCGCCGCAGCGCCGAGTTGCGGCGGACTCATGCCCCACGTCCCCGCCGATTCACTGCGTCCCCGCGCCGCCGCCCTCATTCGCCACTTCGCCGAGGGTGCTCAGCGCCAGCCGCAGGGCGTGTGCCACCGTCTGGCGGCGCACCGCTTCGCGATCACCCGGGAAGCGCCGTACGACGCACACCGGTTCGCGCCGCGTCCGGGCCGCGACCGCGACCGCGAACCAGACGGTGCCGACGGGCTTCTCCGGCGTCCCTCCGTCCGGGCCGGCGATGCCGCTGACTGCCACCACCAGCTCCGCCCCCGAGGTCCTGAGCGTCCCCTGGGCCATCTCGCGCACCGTCGCTTCGCTCACGGCGCCGTGCGCGGCGAGCGTCTGGGCGCAGACGCCGACGTCCCGCATCTTCGCCGCATTCGAATACGTCACGTAGCCGCACTCGAACCACTGCGAGCTGCCGGGCACGTCGGTAAGCGCCTTGGCGATCCACCCTGCGGTGCAGGACTCGGCGGTGGCGATCCGCCAGCCCGCCGCCCGCAGCGCCTGTCCGGCCCGCTCGGCGAGCTCGTACAGATCGGCATCCGCGACGCTTGAGGCGGCCATAAGGATTAAGTGTACCGCGACGAATCGACCCGGGAACGGCGCTGCGGGAAGACCCGCGGCTGCCTACGTCGCTCTACGGCCGCGGGCTCGCCGAGCTGCGCCGCGGCGAGATGCATCGCGGGAACGCCGATCTCGCTGCTGCGAGGAAGCTCGATCAGCACGTGGCGGCGCAGTTTCAGCGCATGGGACTCAATCCAGCACAGCCGGCCGGGGTGGCGAAGAACAACTGACAAGCAACGGCGCGATGGCAGGAGATAGGCAACGCGCAAGGACGCCGGCACTCGTTGCGCTGCTGGCGATGCTGTGCGCGGCCGGTAGCGCTGCAGCAGCCGGCTGCCGGATCGAGCGTTACCCCACCATGCCGGTGACCCTGAAGGACATGCAGGCGCTGATCCGGGTCAAGATCAACGGCAAGCCGGCGATCCTCGCCGTCGACTCCGGCGCGTTCTTCAGCATGCTCTCCCCGGAGGGCGCCCGGCGCTTCAAGCCGACCTACCTGTATGCTCCGCCCGGGCTGTTTCTCGCCGGCGTCGGCGGTGTGACGCAACCGCAGCTGGTGAGCGCGCACACCTTCTCGTTCAATCACCAGCGGCTGCACAACGTGCAGTTTCTGGTCGCGGGCAACGACTACTTTTCGCACGCGGTCGGCCTGCTCGGCGACAACCTGCTGCGGATGGCGGACGTCGAGTTCGACTTCGCCAAGGGATTCATGCGCTTCGTCTTGCCCGTGCACTGCGGCAACACACCGCTCGCCTACTGGGCGGGCCACCGGCCGGTCGGCGTGCTCGACCTGCACCACCCGACCCGTCGTAGGCCGCAGTTCATCGGCTCAGCCAAGCTCGACGGACATCGCATCACAGTGATGTTCGATACCGGCGCGGTGGTCTCGGTCCTTTCGCTCTCCATGGCTGAACGGCTGCACATCGGTCCCGGGGATCCGGGAGTGAAGCCAGCGGGGCGCATCGGCGGCATCACCCGCCGCCTGGTCAACTCCTGGATCGCGCCCGTCGGACGGCTGCAGATCGGCGGCGAGACCATCGAGCACACGCACATGATGGTCGCCCCGATGCCGCAGCTCAGCGCCGATGCGGACCTGGTGCTCGGCGCGGACTTCTTCCTCGCTCACCATGTCTACATTGCCAACAGCCAGCACAAGCTCTACTTCACCTACAGCGGCGGTCCGGTGTTCGCGTTCGGACAGCCAGAGCCGGTCTCCCTCACGCACGCCGCCGGCGCACATCCCGGCGCGGCCGAGACGGCTGCCGAGCTGATCCGCCGCGGCATGGCTGCGCGTGCCCGCCAGGAGTACCCGCAGGCACTCGCGGACTTCAAGCGCGCCTGCAGGCTTGAGGCGACCGATGCACGCTGCTTCGTCTACGGCGGGCAGACCTATCTCGCCGCGGGTCAGCCGGCGCTCGCGCTGGCGGACTTTCAGACCGCGCTGCGGCTCGAGCCGCGGCACTACCCGGCGCTGCTCGGGCGCGCCGCGGCACGCCTTGCGCTGCGGCGCAGCGCAACGGCGCACGCCTGGACGACGCTCACCGCCACCGCAACCGCGGATCTCACCGCGGCGAGCCGCTCGATGCGGGCGGATTCCGTCGCACACATGATGCTGGGCATGCTCGCAAACCGGGCCGGCGCGTTCCCGCTCGCTGTGGCTGCCTTCAATAATTGGATCCACCATCACCGCCGGGACGTCGGATCGCCCTACGCTTGGGACGGGCTGTGCTGGGCCTGGGCGGCCGAGAACCGGCATCTGCATCGCGCTCTCAGGGACTGCAACCGGGCGCTTGCGCGGGTCCCCGGCTCGACACCGGTGCTCGACAGTCGCGGTTGGGTAGACCTGCGGCTCGGGAAGTGGCAGCGCGCGCTGCGCGACTACGATGCCGCGCTCGAGGCGCATCCGCATCGTCCGCTGCCGCTCTACGGGCGGGGGCTCGCCGAGCTGCGCATGGGGCAGACCTCCGCCGCGCACACCGACTTCGCCGCCGCCCAGCGCATCGATCCAGATACCGCGCGCCGCTACGCGCAGATCGGACTTGCGCCCTGAGGCGGCGCTCAGGTCGAGCGCACCACGAGCGCGGTGGGCAGCATCTGCGACTCGACCGGCTCGCCGCGGATCACGCCGAGCACTTTGCGCGCCAGCAGCACCCCGCCCTCCTGCCAGTTCTGGCGCACGGTCGAGAGCGGCGGCAGGAACGTCGCCCCCTGTGGCGTATCGTCGTAGCCGATGACGGACACGTCCGAGGGCACCGATTGACCGAGCTCGGTGAGCGCGCGGATCGCCCCCATCGCCACCAGATCGGAGCAGGCGAAGATCGCATCGAACTGCACCCGGCGGTTGTGCAGCGAGCGCACCGCCTGCACCCCCTCCTCGAGGG
>JAKCEJ010000015.1 GCA_021838065.1 Pseudomonadota bacterium | reverse complement strand
GCCGGAGAACACCGAGATCGTTGTCGAGGCGCTGATCAAGGCCGACAAGAACTTCAATATGATCGCGATTCCCAATGTGCGCCACGGCTACGGCTACGCGACGCCGTACATCACGCGCCGCCGTTGGGATTACTTCGTGCGCTATCTCGCCGGCAACATCCCGCCGGCGCATTTCGCGCTCAAGCCCTGGCCCTGGCGCTGAGCGCGGCCCGCCGCGCGGGTCCGCCGCCAAAGCGGTCCGCGCGGCGCCTCAGCGCCTTGCGCCAGCGTCCTCGAGCGCGGCGCCCGCGAGCAGCTCCTCCAGGCCCTCGCCGGCCTCGCGCCGCGCGGCAAGCTCCGGCGCGCTCCACACCCGTACGATGCGCCCCGCGAGCATCAGGGCGACACGGTCGGCGTAGCGCTCGACGATGTCGAGCGCATGCGTGGCGAGCAGCACCGCCGCGCGCCCCTCATCCGCCAGCCGTCGCAGATGCCGCTTGAGGATGCCGGCGCTCGCCGGATCGAGCCCGTTGAATGCCTCATCGAGCACGATCAGCCGCGGCGCGCCGATCAGCGCGAGCAGCACCGAGAGCTTCTGGCGCGTACCGAGCGAATAAGTATCCACGAACCGATCGAGCTGGGCGCTGAAGGCAAGCGCCTCGCCGAGTTCGAGCACCTCGGTGTCGATCCCGCTCAGGCCCTTGGCGGCGGCATACACCTCGAGGCATTGCCGGCCGGTGAGCAGGCCCGGCACCCGCTCGGGAGCGCAGGCGAAGCCCAGCGTGCGCTTGGCGGCGGCCGCCGCGCTCGCCATCGAGGCGCCGGACAGCTCGATCTGTCCGCTGCGCGGGCGCAGCAGGCCGGCGATGCAGTACAGCAGCGTCGATTTGCCGCTCGCGTTCGGACCGAGCACGGCACACCACTGCCCGGCCGTCACCTCGAGACTCACCTCGCGCAGCACCAGCTGGGCGCCGTAGCCGGCGTTCAGCCCCCGGATGCGCAGCGCCGGAGCGCTCGGCGCTGCCGCCGCTTCGCTCATTGCTGCCACCGATGCAGCGGCGAGGCTGCAATCGAGCGGGTGCGCAGCGCCGCCGCGCACGCCGCCGTGCCGAGCACACCGACCGCGGCGAGCCACAGCGCCGCGATGACGCACACCGTGCGCAGCGATTCGGGTCCGAGCACGACATAGGCGATGGCAATCAGCAGCGCGCTCGCGAGCAGCTGCGCGCCGAGCATCCGGTGCGACAGCGCAGCGGCGAAGCGCAGGGGTCCGAGCGGCGTGGGCGCGAGCCACCAGGAAGCGCTGAGCGCCGTGCGCGCCAGCGCCACGAGCAGATTGATCAGATGCAGCATGATGAGCCACGCCGCCGCGGCCGCGAGCACCGGACCGGCGGCGACGCCCATCGGCACAGCGAGCAGCAGCAGCACCAGACTGCGCGCACGGATCGTTGGCCGATCACGGAACTGCGTCTCGGCCCGTGGCCAGGAGCCGAGTGGAGCCAGCGAGACGCCCTCGCGCCGAGCGCGCTGTGCTGGCGGAGCAGCCGCATAGCGCGAGTGCGGGAGCGCGCGCGCCGTGCGGCCGGTTTGACCCCGCCGCGAGCTCACCGCCATGAATGCGGCGGCGAGCGCCACGCCGAGCACCACCCCACAGGCGCAGTAACCGATCAGTCTCGCCGGCACCCACGCCGGCAACTGCGCTGCCAGCGACAGCAACACAATCAGCGCCGCCGCCGCCAGCCACAGCGCGACTGGCCGCACGGCCGTGCGGACCATGAGTGACACATCACCGGGCAGCGCCGCGAGCCAGTGGCGATGCCAGTCATCGCTCAGGCGCCGCTGGTGCCGCAGCGCCAGGGTCGCGGCGATGACCGCCGCCACGACCAGTACTGCTCTCGGCGAGAGCGCGGCGAGGGCGATCACATAGATGACCGCCCTGATGCGCCCGAGCGCGCCAAGCGCCAGAAATGCGCAGGCCGCTGCAGCCACGGGCAGCGGCCTGCGTTGCCACAGATTGCGCCCTTGCAGCCAGAGGACTCGCACCGAAGGCCGCGCAGCGAGCCAGGACGGCACGCGATCCGCCATGAGCCTCATCCGGTGACTGAACTGCGCACAGGATACCCTGGGGCCTGGGGCGCGTCGCCCGCTCCGGTCAGCCCGCCAACGAGCGCTCAGGGGCCGCCGAGTGCCGCGCCGACCGCCTGGTCGCGCAGGTTCTCGATGAACCAGTTCGGATACACCGCCGCTGGAGGCGTCGCCGCATCGAGCGCGGCGAGCTCCTCGGCCGACAGCGAGACGTCGACGGCGTGCAGGTTGTCCTCGAGCTGATGCAGCTTGCTCGATCCAATGAGCACGCTGGTGACCACCCGGCGCGAGAGCAGCCAGGCGATCGCCACCTGCGCGACGCTCGCAGCATGCGCCGCCGCGATCGCGCGCATGCGCTCGACGAGCGCGAAGCCGCTCTCCTTGTCGAACGGCAGCAGATCGAAGCCGGCCATGCGGTTGTCCGGATCCGTGAGATTCTCGCGCGTGTACTTGCCGCTGAGGAACCCGCCGGCGAGCGGACTCCATACGGTCATGCCGAGCCCATAATGGTTCATCATCGGAATCACGTCGCGCTCGACATCGCGGCCGAGCAGCGAGTAGTACATCTGCCCGTGCGTGAAGCGGGCGAGACCATGGGCTCTCTGCAGCTCCAACGCCGCCGCGGCACGCCATGCCGACCAGTTGGAAAATCCCAGGTAGCGGACCTTGCCCGAGCGCACCAGCGCATCGAGCGCCTCGAGAGTCTCCTCGAGGGGCGTGTGGGGATCCTCGCGGTGCGCGATGTAGACATCGATCCAATCGGTCCGCAGCCGCCGCAGACTCTGCTCGGCCGACCAGAGGATGTGGCGGCGCGAGAGGCCCGTCTGCGTGAGCGCCTCGCCGCTGCGGAACCCGACCTTGGTGGCGATCACGACCTGCTCGCGCCGCGCTTTGAGCGCCGCGCCGAGCAGCGACTCGGACTCCCCGCCGGCATAGGCATCGGCGGTATCGAAGAAATTGATGCCGGCATCGAGCGCGCGCGCCACGAGCTCGCCGGCCAGATCGGGGCCCACCTTGGCCACGGCGCGCATCTGGCGATTGCCGGCGGTGAAGGTCATGGCGCCGAAGGCGAGACGCGAGACGATGAGGCCGGTGCTCCCGAGCAGTGCGTATTGCATGGCGATCACTCCATGTTGCAGGAAGGGATCAGAGGAACCCCCAGCGAACCGACGGGCGCGCCGCGGCACGCCCGCTCTGGGCGGTTGCGGCAGGATTGGCGCAACCGCGGCCGCAAGGCAATCGGCCCCGGCACCGCTGCTTGCCCCGGCGGCGCGCCACGTCGATCACTGCGCTGTCGCTGCCGTCCTTGGGCGCAGGCAAGCAGAGCTCGGCGGATCATGCCGCGGCCAGCCTGCCGAACCCGCTCAGGCGCGCTGTCTCAGCGCCTCGAACCGGGCCAGCGCGCGCTTGCGGGCCACGTCGTGCTCGACGATGGGCCGCGGATAAGTCTCACCCAGCCGGATACCGGCCCTCGCCAGAATCTCGGGCGCGGCGGCCCACGGCGCGTGAATGGCCGCAGCCGGCAGCGCGCGCAGCTCCGCCACCCAGCGGCGCAGGTAATCGCCCTCGGGATCGAAGCGCTGACTCTGCGCGAGCGGGTTGAAGATGCGGAAGTACGGTGCGGCATCGACCCCGCAGCCGCTCACCCACTGCCAGTTGAGCGCGTTGCTGGCCCGATCGGCATCGACGAGAGTGTCCCAGAACCAGGCCTCGCCGCGCTGCCACGGCACGAGCAGATCCTTCACCAGGAACGAGCCGACGATCATCCGTACCCGGTTGTGCATCCAGCCGGTGTGCCACAGCTCGCGCATGCCGGCATCGACGATGGGATAGCCGGTGCGCCCGCGACACCACGCGTCGAATCCGGCAGCATCGTCCCGCCAGCCGAACGCCTCGAATTCACGGCGCAGCGGGCGCTGCGGCAGGCTCGGAAAATGATGCAGCGTGTAGCGCGCGAACTCGCGCCAGCCGAGCTCGCGCAGGAAGCCGCTGCCGGTGAGCTCGGCGCGTCCGCCGTCGCCCGAGCGCAGCACCGCGCGCCAAATCTGCCTCGCGCTGATCTCTCCGAAGCGCAGATGCGGCGAGAGGCGCGAGGTCCCCTCGAGCGCCGGCACGTCGCGGGCCGTGCGATAACCCTCATACCGCTTGTCGAGGAACGCGCGCAGTCGGCTCCGGGCGCCCCGTTCCCCGGGGGTCCACACGGAAGCGAAGCCCGCATCCCAGCCGATCCCCGGCAGCAGCTGCCAGTCCTCGAGCCGCTCGCTGCGCGGCGGGTCCGCGATGCCGGTCAGCATGCGCGGCGCCGGCAGCGCGGCGGCCACCTCCACCGCGCTCAAACGGGCCCAGAACGCGCTGAACACGCGCAACGGACCGCCGTTGCCGCTCACCAGCGCGCCCGGCTCGGCGAGCAGCGCCCCGGGCAGGCTGTCAAATTCCACGCCCGAGCGCGCAAGCTGCTTGGCCAACGCCGTATCGAGGGCATCGAGCTCGGGATCGTAGGTGCGGTTGCACAGCACACGCGCCGCGCCGCTCGCATCAATCAGCTCGCCCAGCACCTGTGCTGCGCCGCCGCGGCGCAGGCACAACCTGATGCCGTGCAGCGGACCGGACTCGAGCGCGCGCAACGAGGCGTCGAGCGCTGCGAGACTGTGATGCAGCCACCAGCGGGCTGCGCCGCCGAGCCTGCGTAATCCGGCGGTGCCCTCGTCCAGGATGAACAGCGGCACGAGCGGCCGGCCCGAGGCGGCCGCCGCCGACAGCGCCGGGTTGTCGGCCATGCGCAGATCGTCGCGCAGCCAGACGATGACCGGCCGCGCCGCTTCGGCGGAGGGGCTGTGCTGCTTGGGCATAGTGATGGGTTCGCTCGCCTCCGCCGCCGCCCGGCCCCGGGGCCGGATCCGTCAGGCGGCAGTGTGCATTGCCGGCCGCCGCGCTGTCGAGCGAGGCGCTCGGGGCGCTCGCCAGGGCAATTCGGGTAGACTTGCGGATCCGCGGAGCCAGGACACCGTGCCAAATCGCGAATCCAACCCGCCGCCGCAGCCGGCCGATCCGGCCCGCGCGACCGTTGAGGCGCCCGTGACGCCTCCGGAAGGTTTGAGCGGCGCCGAGGCCAAGCGGCGGCTCGCGCAGTTCGGTCCCAACGCCGTCACCGAGGAGGACAGTCCGACCTGGCGGCGGCTGCTCGTCAAGTTCTGGGCACCGGTACCCTGGATGCTCGAGGCGGCGGTCATTCTGCAGCTCGCCCTCGGCAAGTATGTCGAGGCGCTCGTCATCGCCGTACTGGTCCTGTTCAATGCCGCACTGGGCTTCGTGCAGGAGTCCCGCGCGCGAACGACACTGGAGGCGCTGAAGTCGCGCCTCGCGCTGATGGCATCGGTGCGCCGCGACGGCGCCTGGCAGACCGTGCCGGCCGCCGAGCTCGTCCCGGGAGACCTGATCAAACTGTCCCTCGGGGGCATCGTGCCCGCCGATGCGCGTCTGACCGGCGGCGAGGTGCTGCTCGATCAATCGACGCTGACCGGCGAATCTCTGCCCGTGGAGGGCGAGGCTGGGCGCATCGCCTACGCCGGGGCGCTGGTGCGCCGCGGGGAGGCGCTCGCGCAAGTCACCGCGACCGGTGCCCGCACGCGCTTCGGTCGCACGGCCGAGCTCGTGCGCACCGCACACGGCACGAGTACGCAACAGACCACCGTGCTGCGCGTGGTGCGCAACCTTGCGATCTTCAACGGCGCAGTCATCGTCGCCCTGGTCGCATACGGCTCGGTGCTCGGGCTGCAGACGCAGGCGATGATTTCACTCACGCTCACCGCGATTCTGGCGGCCATTCCGGTGGCGCTGCCCGCGACATTCACGCTGGCGAGCGCCCTCGGCGCCCGCGCGCTCGCCGCCCACGGCGTGCTGCCCACCCGCCTCTCGGCTGTCGAAGAGGCGGCCACGCTCGATGTCCTGTGCTCGGACAAGACCGGCACCATTACCCGCAATGCGCTCGCCGTGACGGCGGTGCGGCCGCTGTCCGGTTATGACGAGCGCCAGGTGCTCGCGCTCGCCGCGCTGGCGAGTTCCGAGGGTGGCGCCGACCCCGTCGATGGGGCGATCCGGGCGGCGGCCGCGGCCAGCGCCGCACCGAGCGATCTGCGCCTCAAGTCCTTCATGCCGTTCGATCCGGCGCGAAAGCGCGCCGAAGCCACCGCCACCGACGGTGCGGGCAACCCGGTGCGCATCGTCAAAGGCGCCTTCACGACGCTGCAGAGCATCGCCACCGCGCCGCCTGAGGCCGGCTCGATCGTCGAGGCGCTCGCCGCACAGGGCTTTCGGGTACTGGCAGTCGCCCGCGGACCGTCGGACGAGGCGCTGCGGGTCGTTGGTCTCATCGCGCTCAGCGATCCGCCGCGCGCGGATGCAGCGGCGCTGATCGGCGAGCTGCGCGCCATGGGTGTGGTCACCGTCATGATCACCGGCGACGCACCGGTCACTGCACAGGTCGTGGCGCGCGAGGTCGGCCTCGACGGCCCGGTGTGCCCGCCGGGTCCGATCCCCGAACGCGTCCGTCCGCAGGACTACGCAGTATTCGCCGGAGTGTTCCCCGAAGACAAATTCCACATCGTGCGCGCGTTCCAGGCGAGTGGGCACACCGTGGGCATGTGCGGCGACGGCGCCAACGACGCTCCGGCGCTGCGTCAGGCGCAGATGGGCATCGCGGTGTCGAGTGCGACCGATGTGGCGAAGTCCGCGGCCGGGATCGTGCTGACGGAGCCCGGGCTGGCCGGGATTGTGAACGCGATTCGCGAGGGGCGCATCGCTTTCCAGCGCATCCTGACCTACACGCTGCGCTCACTGACGCAGAAACTCAGCCAGATGCTGCTGCTGCTCGTGGGCCTAGTCATGACCGGACACGCCGTCCTCACACCGCGGCTGATGGCGCTGCTGATGATCACCGGCGACTTCCTCGCGATGTCGGCGACCACGGACAACGTGCACCCCTCGCCGAAGCCGAACGCCTGGCATGTCGACAACATCACGATCCTCGGCGTCGCGCTGGCGCTGTGCAACGTACTGTTCTGCAGTGCCGTCGTGGCGTTCGGCCGCTACGATCTGGGACTGGATCCGGCACGGCTGCAGACGCTGGCGTCGTTGACGCTGTCGTTCACCAGCCAAGCGCTGTTCTACGTCGTGCGCGAGCGACGCCGGCTGTGGAGCTCGCGCCCGAGCGCCTGGATCGTCGTCTCGATGATCGCGGACATCGCCATTTTCACCGTGCTCGCCACCCGCGGGATATTGATGAGCGCGATATCCATGACACTGGTCACGGCGGTCTTCGCCGCCTCGATCGTTCTCGCCTTTGCGCTCGATGCGCTGAAGGCCGCGATCGGCACGCGCCTGAACATGCAGTAGCGGTGCGGCGCCGTGCGCCGGCCCGACGCGGCCCCCGCGCAGGTTTGCTATAATCCGCTCACAACATAGAAGATTCGGCGCTGTATTGCGGCTCGCCGCCGTGCCATCTGGGGAGATACTGCGCGCATGAACATTCCATCGCCGCCGGGTGCGGGCGCATCCGCACCGTACGACAGGAATCTTGGCAACATCACCTACGGACTTTACGCCGGCGCCCTGCTGTTCGGGGTGCTCGCCATCGCCGCGGTGATCATCAATTACCTCAAGCGCGAGGAGGTGCGCGGAACGCTCCTCGAGAGCCATTTCAATTGGCAGATCCGCACCTTCTGGTACTCGCTGCTGTGGATCGTCGTCGGCGCCGCACTGTGGCTGGTGCTCATTGGCTGGGCCGTGCTCCTCGCCGCGGCGATCTGGTACGTCTACCGGATCGCCAGCGGCTGGCTGCGCCTGCGCGACGGCCTGCCCGTGTAGCGGCGCACCGGCGGGCGCCTCAGAGGAGCAGCCCGAGCCCGACGCCGGTGTAGTTCGAGAATCCGCCGAGATCGCCCTGGACGCGCACGCCCTCCTCGAGATCCACCTCGAATTGCGGCGTGACGAGATATTGCAGTCCACCGTCGGCATCGGTGCCCCACCCCTGCCGGTAGCCGACGTGCGACTGCCCGTAGATCTCGCCGTAGAACTGCAGCCGCGAGGTCGACTCCCACGTCACCACCAGATCGGGATTGAAGCTCTGGAAGCGCTGGCCGCCGGCCGCGGTGGGCTCGGTCTGAGAGGTGACCCCGACCATGAGCGAAACCCCTAGCGGCCCGTTGCCGTAACTGACGATGCCATTGACCGCGCCGCCGACACCGTGGCTGCCGAAGGTGCTGTCGCCGGAGGGAAGCGTCGCCAGCGCTTCGGCGGTCCACTGCCAATGTTCGGTGTAACCGAGTTCGTGCTTGATGCCGAGGGTCGTCGGGCCGAAGCCGCTGATGGTCCTCGCGGGGCCGCCCGGGCCGGCGTTGACCGGCTGGTATTGGAAGTTCGGCGGCAACCACACGAATTCGGAATTGCCCGGCAGACCGAAGCGCAGCTCGAGATTGGGCAGCGTGTCGATTTCCCCGCCGGGGCTGCCGTAGAGATTGCCGGCCGTCGCGCCGGCCTCCACCACGGTCATCCCCAGCGGCACGACACAGCTTGAGTCCCCGACCGTCGGCCTGTCGAGCAGCCCCAGCAGGCTCGACGGCCCGCTGCAGGGCGGTGTTGGCGCGGCGGCGTGCGCCGGCACAAAACAGGCCGGAGCCAAGGCGGCGAGCGAGAAGATGATCCAGCGTTTTTGTTTGTTCAAATCCCGTCCTACCCTGATTGATCCATTGACATCAGGCGGCCGCGCCGGATCGCTTCCCTTCGCGCCGCTCGCGCCGATTCCATGAGCGCGCGCAAGACCGCCTATCGCCCTGCGCGCCGGCGAATTCACCGGGCCGACACCCAGAAGGTCACACGCCGCGTGTGCAGCGGCCGCTGAGGCTCATGCGCCTGCGGCCTGCACCGCGATACGCCGGTTCGACAGGCGCGGGAGCGGAAGGTTGCACCGCGCCGCTTGGCGCCTGCTAGGCAACGGCCATCGGGATGGCGCCGAGATAGTCCCGCTTGCCCACCTCGACACCGCTGTGGCGCAGGATGCCGTAGGCGGTCGACAGGTGGAAGTAGAAGTTGGGCAGCACGAAGTGATTGAGGTAATCGGCGCCGGGCATGCGCGCCGTATTCTGCGGCCCGAGCGGAAAGGCGATCTCGCGCTCGCCCGCCGCATCGATCGCCCTCGCATCGAGCGTCCTGACGAATGCGAGGGTCTTGCCGACCCGGCCGCGCAGATCGGCGAGCGTCTGCTCGTTGTCCTCGTACTTCGGCACCTCGATCCCCGCGAGCCGCGCACCGCCGTTCTTGGCCACATCGCACACGATCTGCGCCTGACGGGTAAAGGCGAACATGTCGGGAAACAGCCGGGCATTGAGCAGCACCGCCGGGTCGATCCGCCTTGCGTCGGCGTACGCCTCCGCCTTATCGAGCAGCCCCGAGAGCGCATTCAGGCCGATTTCAAAGACCGGGAGAGATGCTCTGGACATCGACATGCGGGCGCCTCGCTGGGGAAACTCCGCGCGGCTGATTCCGGCGGAGGCGCGAGTGTAGCCCCATCCCCCGCACGGGTCGAGGCGCGCAGGCGCCGCCACGCACCGTCGGCCACTCGCCCGCCCGGCATCACCGCGCGCGCCCTCGAGTTGAGGCTGCGCGCCGGGTGCAGGGTGTTGACCGTCAGAAATGTAGATCGCGCAGCACTGCGGACAGCAGTCTCGCATCCCGCGACATCTCGTCGTCTTGACCGGCCGGCCCACCGGCGGCGTGGGAATCCGGATACATGCGGTAGCTCTCGCTCATGACCGCGCGATTGACCCGCGGAGCGAGAGCCTCCACGACGTGCGCCAGCGTCCCCAGGCCGGTCGTGACACGCTCGGGTCTGCGCACGACGGCATCGCAGACCATCTCGGCCGCCTGCTCCGGCTCGAGGAGCTTGAACGCATCGTATATCTTCGTCGGCGCGCTCATCGGCGTGCGCACCAGGGGCAGGTTGACCACCGTAAAGCGCACACCGCGATCGGCGAACTCCCCAGCCGCGCAGCGCGTGAACGCCTCCAGCGCCGCCTTCGAGGCGTTGTAGGCGGCAAAGCGGCTGGCATTCGTGAGCACGCCCAGCGAGGAGATGCTGATGATGTGGCCTGCGCCGCGCACCGCCATCGACGGCAGCAGACCGAGGGTGAGCCGCACGGCGCCGAAGTAGTTGATCCGCATCAACCGCTCGTAGTCGTGAAACCGCTCGTAGGTCGCATCGATGCCGCGGCGAATCGAGCGGCCCGCGTTGTTGATCAGGATATCCACCGGCGGCTGCTCGGCGGCGAGCCGCACGAGCAGCTCGGCGCAGGCCGACGGCTCGGCGAGATCGCAGCTGTAGACGCTCGCGGCACCGCCGCCCCCGAGAATCTCCGAGCGCGCCTGCTCGAGCTTGTCCACATCCCGGGCGACGAGGACGACGCGCGCGCCTGCGGCGGCGAGCTTCAACGCCGTCGCGCGGCCAATGCCGGAGGATCCGCCCGTCACCAGAATCGTCTTGCCGGCCACGGCGCGGCGCAGGCGCGCTGCGGGATTCAGATCAGGATCGAGCCGGCGTTCCCAGAAATCCCAGAGCCGCCACGCATAGTCCGCGAGCGGCGGCACGCGGATTCCGGCCGGCTCGAGCAGACTTTGCGCACGCTCCGCGGTGAACACCGTCGGATGATTGAAGAGCCTGATCAGCGCCGGGGGAATACCGGCCTCGGCGAGCAGCTCATCGAGCGCGCGGCGCAGCGGCGCGAGGGCCTCGCGCGGCATGCGCACCGACGCAGCCAGCATATCGCTGAGATGGGAATCGACGCGCAGGCGCAGTGTCGGCGCGTGCGCCGCCGCGGCGAACAGATTGATCGCCTCGCCCACCCGGTGATTGTGCGGATCGGTCAGGTGGAAACAGCGCCCGTCCTCGCCCGGCACGTGGGCCAGATGGTCGAGGGCTGCGGCGACGAAGTCCACCGGCACGATATTGGCGTAACCGCCCTCCGCGCCGATCAACGGCGTCCAGCGCGGCAGGGCATCGCGCACGCGTTGAATCAGCTTGAAGAGGTAGTAGGGGCCGTCGATCTTGTCCATCGCGCCGGTCTGCGAATCTCCGACGACCATCCCGGGACGGTAGATCCGCCACGGGACTTTGCACGCCGCGCGCACCAGCGCCTCCGCGTCGTGCTTGGTGCGGAAGTACGGATGATCGAGCGCGCCGGCCTGCTCGAACATCTCTTCCGTGAACACGCCCGGGAAGCGCCCCGCGGCGGCGATGGAGCTCATGAAGTGAAAACATCCCGCACGCGCCTCTTGCGCGAACTCGAGCGCGTGCTGCGTGCCGGCGACGTTGCTGCGGGTCAGTTCGGCATCCTGGGCGCTCAGGTCGTAGAGCGCGCCCAAATGGAAGAAGTGTGTGATCCGGCCGAGCAGCGCATCGCGGTCCGCCGCCGACACCCCGAGGCCGGGCGCGCCGAGATCACCCTCGATGAGCGACAGCAGGCCGCCGCGATCGCCGCAGTCGCGCGCGAGGCGCTCGAAGCGCGCCCGGGAGCCGGCGCGCACCAGCACATGGACCCGCTCCCCGCGGGCGAGCAACTGCTTGACGAGGTGACGGCCGATGAAGCCGGTGCCCCCGGTGATGAAATACGGCACTGATCCGCTTCCGGTGACGGCTCCTACTGCTACAAACGTACGCACCCGCCGCAGGGGCTGCATCGTGGCAAACCGAAGCTTCGCGCCGGCTGCGGTTGCGCGAGACTGCTCTTATGCGTCCCGAATCTCATCGCGGCGCGGCAGCGTGGGGCGCGCTGCGCGTGCCGCTCTCACGTGTCGACCGGGCGTTCCTCAATATGGAGCGCACCACCAATCCGATGGTGATCGTCGCGCTCATCGTGCTCGGCGCTCCGCTTGCGCGCAGCCGCTTCCGGGACCGGATCGCGGCGCGGTTCGCCTGCTCCGAGCGCTTCCAGTCCTTCCCCGTCGAGGGACTCTCCGAGGCGTTCTGGCAGCGCTTCGATCAATTCAACATCGACGATCACGTGCTCAGCGCGGCGTTGCCCGCTCCCGGCGGCCGGCGTGAGCTGGAGACACTGGTCGGCGAGCTCGCCAGCGAGCCGCTGCCGGCCGGCCGGCCGCTGTGGAGCTTTCACGTCATCGAGCACTTCGGGCGCGGCAGCGCGATCATTGCGCGCATCCACCACTGCTACGCGGACGGGATCGCACTGGTGCGCGTATTGCTGAATCTGACCGACAGACGCCCCCCCCGCGCGCAAAAGCCAGCCGGGCGTGCCGGTGACGGCCTCGACGCGGCGCCCGACGCAGCCGCGCGGATGGGCACGACAGAATCCGTGGCCGGATGGGTCTCGCAGGCGCTCAGCGAAGGCAGGCGTCTGGCCGAGACGGGTATGCACCTTGCGTTGCACCCCGAGGCGGCCGCCACGGCGGCCGGCCAGGTGAGCACGTTGGTGTCGGAGCTCGCGCATATCTCGTTCCTGCCTGACGATCCGCCGACCAGCCTGAAGCGGCCTCTCTGCGGGAACCGTCGGGTGGCCTGGGGGAATTCGTTGTCGCTCGAGGAGGTCAAGACCATCGGGCGCGTGCTCGGCTGCACGGTGAACGATGTGCTCATCTCAACTCTCGCCGGGGCACTCGGTCAGTACCTGCGGGCGCAGGGCGAGGCGATCGAGGGCCTGACGCTGCGCGCGGCCGTGCCCGTGGATCTGCGCGCCGCGCAGAGCGGGAATGACCCACTCGGCAACCGCTTCGGGCTCGTGTTCGTGGAGCTGCCGGTCGGGGTCCGCCACCCGCTGCAGCGCCTCTACGGCGTGCGCGCGGCGATGCAGACGCTCAAGGGATCGGAGCAGGCGCTTCTCACCTACGGCCTCCTGGCCACGGTGGGCAGTCTGCCGCGCCCGGTCGAGGACGTGGTGATGAATCTGTTCAGCGCCAAGGCAAGCCTCGTGGCCTCCAATCTGCGCGGTCCGGACGCGCCGCTGTTCATTGCCAGCGCCCCGCTGCGGCAAATCCTCTTCTGGGTCCCTCAGTCCGGCAACATCGGCACTGGCGTGAGCATGCTGAGCTACAACGGCCGCGTGCACTTCGGGGTGATCGCCGACCGGGAGCTCATCCCGAACCCGGCCGACCTCATCGCCCGCATCAAAGCCGCGTTCGAGCAGCTCGTGCTCCTGGTTCTGCTCGGCGGCAGCGCGCTCGCGACCTGAGCGCACCCGGCGCCGGTGCGCGCTCAGGATGGCAGTCCGCGCTTGGCTCGCTCGACATCGAGCGCTTCCATGGCATCCATCGGTTCGCACGCCGCCGCCTCCCGGTAGAGGCTCTGCGCCTCGTCGCGGTTGCGCGCGGCATCGAGCAGCAGCAGAGCGTAGGCATATTCCATGTGCACGATCGGGGAACTCGGCGCCAGCTGCACCGCGCGCTGGAAATGCTCGAGCGCCGCACGCGCCGAGACGCCGTAGGTGAGAGATGCCATGAGGCCGCCGAGCTTGTGCACGATCTCGGCGTGATACAGGCCGAGCGCAACGTGCGCTTCGGCATGGCGCGGCTCCAGGGTCAGCGTCTGGTCGAGCTGCGCCTTGACGCGGGCGGCGAGACCCTCGGTGATCGCTCTCATGATGGAGATCCGCTGACTGTAGCGTCCGAGGACGAGCGCGAGCGTGTAGTGGGTATTGGGGTGCTGCGGCAGCATCGCGGTGGCCTGCTCCCCGCGATCCATCGCAGTGAGCAGCATCTTGGCCACGACCCGCTCGCCGCTGCGCGTGTAGAGCGACTCGACCGCCGCGGCCCGGTTCGCGACGCACGCGCCGAGCGGCCCGAGCGCGGCGCCCAGCTCGATCGCACGCGTGAATGCGCCGGCATGGAACTCCGCCCAGGCCGCCTGCAGCGCCGCGGCCAGAGGGCGCGCGCCGCCCTGCGCCCGCACCCACTCGGCGAACGCCGGTCTTGCGGCCATGGCGCGGGTGATCTGCGCGTCCCCCGGCCAGGGCTCCCGGTCGGTCAGATGAAGCCTGTCCCACAGTGCCTTGAGCTGCTCGGGGGTGTGGCGATGCGCGGTGGCGCGCCTCGCGGGGGCGGTGCGCTTTTGAGTCATGATCGTGTGCTTCGGCAAGTACGCATCCAGCTGGTGTGCCCGGATCGTTAGAGTAGCCCAGTGGTTACCAACACCCAGTAGGGCAAATACGCACCTCCGCAGCCGCGGAGCCGCCCACCGAGGGAAACATCATGGCCGCGAAGAGAACGTCCCGTAAGCGCGCTCGTGCCAAGTCGAGCGACATCCAGTCCCACATGACCGAAACCGTCCACCAGATCTGGCTGGCCGGCCTCGGCGCAGTCTCCAAGGCTCAGCACGGCGCGCCGCATATGCTCGATGAGCTCATTTCGGAAGGTGAGCGGGTCGATGCGCGGGTGCGCGGCGCCGTCACCGAGACCCTGCGCGGCGTGGTCGGGAGCGTGCAGGACAGCCTCGGCGCTCGCGTGAGCGGGATACGCGGGCAGGCCGCCGAGGCAGTCGACAATCTGGAGAAGATCTTCCGCGCGCGCGTGCGCCGGGCGCTCACCCAGCTCGGCGTGCCGAGCGGGCAGGAGATCGAAGCGCTGAGCAAGCGAGTCGATGCGCTCAACGCCAACATCGGCAAGCTGGCCGACAGACGCGCGGCCTCACCCCGGCGGCGTCCGCGCGCCAAGAGCGAGTCACAGCCGACCGCCGCGCCGTAGGCCATGCTGACGCTCGAGCCCGCTCTGCGCCGGCGTTCGAGCAAAGGAAAATTCGCGCTCGCCCTGGCGGGCGGCGGCCCGCTCGGCGCGTTCTACGAACTCGGCGCGCTGCACGCGATCGAGGAGGTGATCGTCGGCCGCGAGCTCACCGAGTACGACATGTACGTCGGCGTGAGCTCGGGCTCGCTGCTCGCGGCCGGACTCGCCAATGGCTTCGACAGCACCCGGATGGGAGCGGCGCACATCCAGGGCGAGTCCGCGCTCGTGCCCTTCTCACCGCGGCTGCTGCTGCAGCCGGCGGTCGTCGAATACGTCCGCCGCATTGCCCGACTGCCGCGGGCGCTGCGCGGCAGTGCGCGGCAATGGTCGGCCGATGCGCTGAGCAGCGTGTGGCCCGCGATGCTCGGCGTGCTCACCAAGATCATTCCGCTCGCGGTATTCGACAGCGCGCCGCTCGAGCGCTACCTGCACGAGTTGTTCACGATGCCGGAGCACACGGATGATTTCCGCGCGCTGCGCTCGCAGCTGCGGGTTGTGGCCACCGAGCTCGACACGGGCCGGACGGTGGTCTTCGGCGACGCGGCGCATGCGAGCGTTCCCATCTCGCGGGCGGTCATCGCGAGCGCCGCACTGCCCGGACTGTATGCGCCGGTCTCGATCCAGGGACGTGATTACGTCGACGGCGCCCTCGTGCGCACCATGTACGCCTCGCTTGCACTTGAGGCCGGTTGCGACTTCGTGATCTGCATCAACCCGCTGGTGCCGTTCGACGCCTCGCACGGCAGGCACCGCCGCAAGCTCGCCGACGAGGGATTCGATACCGTGCTCGGCCAGACGTTCCGCACCCTGATCCACTCGCGCATGCAGGTCGGGATGGCAAGCTTCCGCACGCGGTTTCCGCATGCGGATACGCTGCTGCTCGAGCCTGACCGCCACGATGAGCTCATGTTCTTCACCAACGTGTTCCGTTACGCGGGGCGGCACCGGCTCGCCGAGCATGCCTACCAGCAGACGCGGCGCGACTTCAGAGCCCACGCCAGAGCGCTCGCCGCACTGCTGCGGCATCACGGGCTCGACCTCGACCGCAGAAAGCTGAACGATCCGCGCAGGACCTTCGCGACCGCCGCGCACGAGCGCGCCGCGCGGGTACGGCGCACGACGCATCGGCTGGCCGATGCGCTCGGGCAGCTCGAGCGGGCCCTCCCGCGCACCACGGGGCCGGACTGAGCGGCGATGGCGGCCGCGTTCTGGCAGGCCGTACTCGTGGCAGAGCTTGCGATCGCCGCGGCCATCGCATGGCCGATCGCCGCGGCATTCGCAGGCTCGTTCGGGGCCCATCTGGCCCTGTGGCTGATCGTCTTCCTGCTGCTTCAGCCGCTGTGGGTCCTCACCGGCTTCGCTGCCAGCGGCCTGGCGGCACGCGACACACGCCGCCCGCTGCGCGCAGGCACAATTGCCCGGGAAAGCGTGACGCTCCTCAGCTCCGCCCTTTCCATGAGCACTCACGTTTCACGTGCGGCGCACCGCAGCGAGCGGCCGATTCCTCACGGCGCTTTGCCGGGGCGCCGAAAGACCCCTCCGGTGCTGCTCGTGCACGGCATCCTCTGCAATGCGGCCATCTGGCGTCCATTGCAGCGCAGACTGAGCGCGGCAGGCTTCAGCAGAGTCGAGGTGATCGAGCTGCAGCCGCTGTTTGCCGACATCGAGGCGCATGCGAAGCACGTGGTGAAGGCACTGCGGGTGATGCAGGACCGGTGCGACGGCGAGCGCATCGTCATCGTCGCGCACAGCATGGGTGGACTGGTGGCCCGGGCGGCGCTGCGTGCGGCCGGTCCGGGCCTGATCGCTCGCATCATCACGCTGGGCACACCGCATCACGGCACGTCCATTGCCTGCCGGCTGCCGTTCGCCCCGACCCGGCAGATGTGCCCGAGCTCGCCCTGGCTGCAGCGGCTCAACGCCGAGCAGGAAAACCGGCCGAGTGTGCCTGTCACATGTCTTTGCAGTTCCGAGGACACGCTCATCGCACCCCCCCGCGGCGCGGAACTCGCCGGTGCGCGCGTCATACGCGTTGACGGCCTCGGGCACCTGGGCCTGGCGCACTCTGCAAGCGCGCTGGAACGGGTCCTCGGCGACCTGCGCCGAGAGTGACCCGACGTGGTCACAGAACTGCACGAACCGGGCGAACTCAGCCGGCTCATCGAGCGCACGGTGGCCGTGCAGCGCCTCGAGTCCGCCGACACGGCATTGGCCGAGCGTCTGCGGGAACTGCGCCACTGGCAGGGCGCGCGGCTGGCGCGAACGTATGAGGACCTCGCCCACGATGCGCGTCAGGCGCCTGCCATTGAGTTCTTCCTCACCGACCTGTACGGACCGCAGGACTTCGGTCCGCGCGACCGTGAGCTTGCGCGTGCCGGACCGCTTCTGCAGCGCACGCTGCCGCGTGGCGCGCTGCGTGTGCTCATCGATGCCATCGAGCTGTACGCGCTGTCGGCCGAACTCGATCAGGCGCTGGCCCGGGCGCTGCCGCCCGGGCCGATCTGCCCGGCGAGTTATGCTCAGGCATACCGTACGGTCGGACGTGCGGCAGACCGCCAGCACCAGATCGAACTGATCGTGCGGATCGGCGAGCGGCTGGCCCAGGCTGTCCGACAGCCGCTCATCGGTCTCGCCCTGCGGGCGACGCACGTGCCCGCCCACCTTGCCGGCTTCGGTGCGCTGCAGGATTTTCTCGAACGGGGCTTCGATGCCTTTCACCGCCTTGGCGATGCGCGCATCTTCCTGGACGCGATCCGCGCACGGGAGTCGGCGCTCAGCGAGGCGCTGTTGCGCGGCGATGCCAGCGCGCTGGGGGCGTGAACCGGCCCGGCTCGCTCGCGCTCTACCCGGCCACCGATCCGCCGGCGTACCCGCAATGCCGGGCCCCTGGTCCATGAGGCACCTCGTACTCTGCCCGGCCCCAGCGCCGCACCTTGAATTCAATCGGGGCCGCCCCCAATGCCCACGACGCAAGTGAATCCTTCAACCGAACAGGAGGTACTGACATGTTCGCTATCGGTTCAAGTGCAGCGGATTCGCCCTTCGAGGAGCTCTGGCGGCTGCAGCAGCAGGTGGATGAGCTGTTCGGCGCTTGGGCATCCCCCTCCGGCGGGATCCGCTCGCTGCCCCTGGGCAGCTTTCCGGCCGTCAACATCGGGCATACGCCCGAGCGGGTCGAGATCTACCTGTTTGCCCCGGGCGTAGATCCCAAGACGCTCGACATCTCGATTCAGCAGAACCTGCTGACCGTCGCCGGCCGGCGTGACATCCCCAGCGACGAGCGGGCCACGTACTACCGCTGGGTACGCTTCAGCG
>JAKCEJ010000266.1 GCA_021838065.1 Pseudomonadota bacterium | reverse complement strand
GCCCACGGCGGTGATCAGCCCGGCTTCAGGCGGCGGGAACTTCAGCGCCGCGAGCAGTGTGGTGAAGCCAGCCGCGAAGGAGTACACAGTGATGTAGGCGAGAAACCACATCGTGCTCAGCAGCAGCGTGCGATTGCGATAGAGTCGATTGCGGAAGATAGCCGCAAACGACAGCGCACCGTCACTCGCCGGCGCGGGCGGCGTGTACTGCGGCATCGGTGGCAGCGGGCCGATCGCCTGGGCGTGGGCTTCCATGTCGGCGATCATCCGTTGAGCTTCGCCCAGCCTGCCGCGGGCCACAAGCCAGCGGGGCGATTCGGGAAGCCGTAAGCGCAGGAGCACGCCGATCACGGCGAGGGCTGCGCCAATCAGGTACATGAGGCGCCAGCCGTAATCGAAATTCCTGCCGGCGAGGGCAAACGGCAGACCGAGCGGCAAAGGCGCAGCCGGCATGGTCAACCACAGGCCGATCCATATGCCGAGCACCGCGCCAAGAGCGGAAAAGACGAAAATCATCGATGTATAGCGCGCCCGGGCGCCACGGGGTGCAAGCTCTCCAATGTAGGTGTTCACGACCGCCAAGTCGGCGCCAATACCGATTCCGGTAAAGGCGCGGGCGGCGGCGAAAGTGGCATAGGAATGCGCCGCCGCATTCAGCGCCGAGCCGATGCCGCAAAGAGTCATCGTCGTTAGCAGCAGCTTCCTGCGGCCCATGCGGTCTGACAGCGGGCTCAACACCAGCGTGCCCGCTACGTAACCTGCGAGGTTCAACAGCACCGGCAGGCCAATGTAGGCGCTCGAGAGTTGCGGCGTACAGCGCGGGACGAGGGCGAGGCAGGTTTGGATGAAGGAGACGTTGATGTCGAAAATGTCGTAGAAGGTGAACAGAAAGCCGATGCCGATGATCAGCGCAAAACGGCGCGGTAGCGCCCAGGTTGGGATTCGGTCGAGGCGGGCGAGCAGCATTCGGGGGGTGAGGCCGTCCGCAGTCACACCTGCCTCGGCCAAAGCACGCGCGGACGTTTCGCCCGACGGGACCACCACGATTTCACCCCCTATCGAGCAAGTCTAGGCGCATGCCGGCCCGGGCGCCAACCGACCGTTCCGCCTTCCTGATTTTCGGCACGCACGGACAGATGAGCGCTTCCGATGCGCTGCCGGTGTCCCGCACACCAGACCCTCTGGCTGAGGGGTCCGGTGCGCGGCTCATTTGGGCAAGGAGGTCGGCGGCAGTTCGATCAGAAGCTCGCGGTAAAGCGCAGCCCGTAGTAGCGGTAGGAATCCCGCGCCGGCTGTGCGATCACGTTGTTCGTCCCGCCCCAGGGGGAGCTCCAGAAGTCCTCCACATCTACGGCGTAGTGCCTGTCGAGGGCATTGTTGACGAACGCCGTGACCGAGTACGCGCTGGAGTCCTTTTCCAGTCCCACCCTCAGGTCGAGGATGCCGAAGGCGGGCAGCACCCCCTGCGGGTTCTGGTCGGCCAGCATCTGCGCCGAGGTGCGGTAGCTGTAGTTCGCTCCCATGGTGACGTCGAAGGGGATCGCGCTCAGCGGGACGCGATCGGAGATGTTGGCATCGAACTTGAATTTTGGCGCGTTCGGCATGGGCTTGCCGGCGAGGTTCTGCACCCCCGTGCCGTTGACATAGGTGCAGCCGGGCACCTGCTGGCCGGTTACATAGGGGTAGTAACAGGGGGCGTTGTTGTAGTCGGTGAATTTGGCATCCACGTAGGCCGCGGCGAGCGCCACTTGCAGGGTCCGGGTCGCCGCCCAATCGGTATCGAGCTCGCCGCCGCGCGTCTCGGCGCCGCCCGCGGCCTCGAGGAACAGCGGCGGGTTCACGGCATGACT
This sequence comes from Pseudomonadota bacterium, assembly GCA_021838065.1. Taxonomy (GTDB): domain Bacteria; phylum Pseudomonadota; class Gammaproteobacteria; order Steroidobacterales; family Steroidobacteraceae; genus 13-2-20CM-66-19. The sequence continues at coordinate 2,481 of JAKCEJ010000266.1, read as the reverse complement.
GGTCAGGTTGAAATTCTGAATATGGAAGTTCTTGTACTTGGTGTCGAACAGGGCGAGATCGACGCGCACGCTGTGATGCAGGAAGGTGCTCTTGAGGACCACCTCGAAGTCATTGACCGTCTCTTTGCCGACGTAGGCGAGCGATGCGGGCGTGATCGGCAAGTCCTCCGGCATCGGAACACGGCGCAAGGAGACAGTCGAGGACGGTAAGATTTGGGCGGCGCATGCCGCCGGGGAAATCGGCAACTGGGAAGTGTTCCTGCCGCAGCTCTATTCGTTGTACCGGGTGGTGACCGATCCGAAGCGTAATCCGTTCACCGATCTGTCGGTGAGCGGCAAAGGCCGCGACGCACGCTACCACCATATCCGCGGACAGATCTGATTTTTCGTCGCACCGGCACAAACCTGATCGCGACGATCCCGCACCGATCTGGATATCCGCGAGCACTTCATGAACGATGCACTCTAATCCATGGCGCGACACACCTCGCGGCAGGCGTTGATGAAGGCTTGCAGGGGCGCGGCGGGCGCGGGATTGCTGCGGTAGGCGATGCCGAGAGTCGCCTGCCACAGCGCTCCCCTCACGGACAGCTCGGCGAGCCCCCGGGCGAGCGCATTGGGGCGCAGCGATGCGGGAATGCTGGCGAGGCAGTTGCTGTTGCGGATCAGATCGAACATCACCTCGATCGAATTGGTGGTGCTGGTGATTCTCGGCGGGCGCAGACGGTTGGCCGCGAAGACGGCACCCATCCTCGCTATGCCCATGTTGTCCTTGGAAAACGCCACCCAGGGATAGGCGAGCAGGTCCTTGGGGTTAACCGGTCCGCGGCCTAGCAGCGCGTGATCCGCCGCGGAAACGACCAGATGCTCGCCCACGCTCAGCGTCTCTTTGGTGACCTCTGGGTAGGAGGGAAATTCCAGTGAGGTGCAGATGATGTCGAAGCCGGCGCTGATCAGTCCGGCGAGCAGAGTGTCCATGACGGCCACGGAAATATTGACCCGCACGTTCGGACGGTGAGCCTGCATCGCCAGCACGACCTGGGATACGCAATTGAGAAAGCTCGGCCCGACGCCGACGTTGACGGTGCCCGTGAGGCCGCCCTTCATCGATTCGATCTCGGACAGCGCGTGGGCCAGCTCGAGCTCGATCAGCCGCGCGCGCGAGGCGAGCGCCTCGCCGAACGGGGTGGGTTCGACGCCGGTGTGGTGGCGCTCCAGCACTTTCACGCCGAGGAGCCGTTCCAGCTTGTGGATGCTCTTGGTGAGGCCGGGTTGCGTCAGGTTGAGTGCTTCCGCCGCAGCGGTGAAGCTCTTGCATTCTGCAACCGCGAGGAAGTGGCGCAGCAGGCGCGAATCGATCTCGCGCTCAGCGATGGTGCGATAGCCGGGCGGCTGCGGCAGCGCAATCTTCACGCGGGCGGATGGGGACTTGGCGTTGGGCATGGCGGCGCCTTCGATCCGGTTCGGTGAGCCTACGGCAATTCGAGCACGATATCGTCCAGCACGGCGCTCTCCTGGCGCAGTTCGAACGGCACCGAGACTGGTCGATGGCCTGGATGCGTGACGCGAATTTCGTGCGCGCCGCTTTGCGGCGCCAGCCGATCGAATTTGAAATCACCGAACGCGTCGGTCTCTGTCGCCGCGATGATACGCCCATTCTTGAGCAGTTCGACCCGCGCGCTCGCTAGGCAATCGATGACGCCGCGTTTTGCGCCGAGCACAGTGCCGCCGGCGAAAAGCTGGCTATAACGATGCAGGTTCCGGTAATAGACCCGCGGCCTCGTGCCCAGCTCCGGCCGCAGGGTTTGCAGCTCCTGCGCGCGCGCCATCTGCGCCATTTCGGCGTCGCTCACCTTCAGCGCCCGGATCGCACCTGTCGGGCAGGACTGCACAGGCCGCGGCGCGCTCCAGCCGCGATCGAGCAGATGGGCATCGAATGGCCAGGCCTGGGGCAGCGAGCGCTCCTCGTTCCACCAGATCGCACCATAGGGGCAGGCGGCAACGAGGTCTTTGCGCCCCTTGGCCGCTTCGGGATCGATCAGCACGATGCCGTCTTCCCGCTTTCTCACCGCGCCATTGCCGGCAGCGACGCACGGGGCATCGTCGCAATGGTTGCAGGTGGTCGGCACGTATGCGGCATCGACCATCGGCGCCCGCCCGCGTTCCCTGCTCAGGATGTTGATCCATTTGTGCCCGTGCAGCGGCTGCGAGGCGCAGTAGCCCGGGAAGTCGTTGCCGGTGTATTCGTCCTTCACGGCGAGAAAACAGTTGTTGCAGTTATGGCATTGCGCAACGTCGATCACGAGATTCCACTTCTTCAAGGGCCGGTCGCTCATGGCTGCCACTTCTGCACCTCAATCAGGCAGGAATTGGGGGCGGAGGCCGAGGTTTTCTCCGTCATGTAACGCTTGGGCGTCAGGATGTTGATGCAGCCACCCCGATCGGGCGCGGCGCTGGCGTTGCCGAGGGGCTCATAGTCCG
>JAKCEJ010000265.1 GCA_021838065.1 Pseudomonadota bacterium | reverse complement strand
TGACGCCGGCGGCCTCGCGGGCCGCATAGTACGCGGCCACCGCGGCCTTGAGGTTCTGGTTCGAGACCGCCACCTGCCGCTCCAGGCGCGAGAGCACCGGGTCGCGATAGATCGTCCACCAGTCGCTCGGGAAGATGCGCGCGGGCACCGCCGGCTGCCAGCCCTCGGCCGCCCGGAACACCGGCGAGGGGGGCGCCGCCGGACGGTGATAGTTGGGGCCGACTGCGCAGCCGGCGAGGCCCGCACACAGGCCGAGCGCGACGAGCGGCGATGTTCGACGGATCATGAGGCGGGTCTCCCTGCGGACAGTGCCAGCGCGCCGCGGCGCGTGAAGGTCCTGGCGAACCAGAGGCGGAAGCGGTCGAGATACAGGTACACGATGGGCGTGGTGTAGAGGGTGAGGATCTGGCTGATGAACAGCCCCCCCACTACCGCGATGCCGAGCGGCCGGCGCATCTCCGAGCCCTGCCCGCTCATGAGCGCCAGCGGCAGCGCCCCGAGCATGGCTGCGATGGTGGTCATCATGATGGGCCGGAAGCGCAGCATGCACGCCTCGTGGATGGCGCGCGCCGCATCGATGCGCGCGGTGCGCTGCGCCACGAGCGCCACATCGACCATCATGATCGCGTTCTTCAGCACCACCCCCATCAGCAGGATCACCCCGATCAGCGCGATGAGGCTGAACGGCTCACCGAACAGCAGCAGCGCCAGCACCGCCCCCACCCCGCTCGAGGGCAGCGTCGAGAGGATGGTGATGGGCTGCGCGAGGCTCTCATAGAGTATGCCGAGCACGATATAGACGGCCGCGAGCCCGGCGAGGAACAGCAGCGGCTCCTCGGAGACGGTCTGGCGGAACAGGCGCGCGTTGCCCGCGAACTGCCCGTGGATCGCGATCGGCACGTCCATGTCGCGCATGGTGCGCTCGATGGCCGCGGTGGCCACCCCGAGCGGCTCGCCCACCGGCAGGTTGAACGAGAAGGTGGTGGCGACGAAGGGGCCCTGGTGATTGACCGCGAGCGGGGTGAGGCCCGGCCCGTAGGTCGCGAAGTCCGACAGCGGCACCATGGTCTCCGCCTGGGTGCTGTCGGCGCTGCCGGTGGACGCCCCGCCCGTGGAGGCGGCGATCTGATTGAGCTGGAAGTTCTGCGCCGCGTTGCTCTGCGTGATCCCCGGGAACTGGAACGCCCCCACCGCCGCGGCGCTCGCCTGGGTGCCCGAGAGCGCCCCGCCCGAGGTGCTGATGTAGAGGTCCTGCAGCGTCGAGGGCTTGTCCCAGAACTTCGGGTCCACTTCCATGACCACGTGGTACTGGTTCATGTCCTGGTAGAGGGTCGACACCAGGCGCTGCCCGAACGCGTCGTAGAGCGTATTGTCGATCTGCGAGAGGTTCAGGCCGTAGCGCGCAGCCAGCGCGCGGTCGATGTGCAGCCGCACATCGAGCCCGCTCGCCTGCGCATCGGAGTTCACATCGCGCAGCTGCGGGTCCTTCTTCAGCGCCTTCTCGATCTTCGGCGCCCAGGTGTTGAGCAGCCGAAGATTGTCCGAGAGCAGCGTGTACTGATACTGCGCAAAGCTCTGGCGCCCGCCGGAGTGGATGTCCCCGCTGGTGCGCAGGTAGAGCCGCGCTCCGGTAAAGCCCGCGAGCGCGCGGCGCATGCGGGCGATCACCTGCGCGTCGGTGAGCTTGCGCTCATCGAGCGGCTTCAAGGTGATGTACATGTGCGCGGTGTTCGGGCCCTGCCAGCCCCCGCCGCCGGTGAAGCCCACGACGTTCTCGACCGCCGGGTCGCGCCGCACGATGTTCACCACGTAGCGCAGCTTCTTCTGCATGGCCTCGAACGAGCTGCTCTGCCCGGCCACCAGATCCCCGCTGACGTTTCCCGAGCTCTGCTGCGGGAAGAAGGTCTTCGGCACGATCGCGAGCAGATAGACGTTGAGCCCGACCACCCCGAGCAGCGCCAGCATCACCATGCGCGGGTGGCGGATGGCCACCTGCAGGGTGTGGTCGTAGAACTCGCGCGTCGCGTTGAACCAGCGCTCGACGCCGCGGAAGAAGCGCCCCTGCCGGGGATGGGCGCGCAGCAGCCGGCCGCAGAGCATCGGCGTCGCGGTGAGGGAGATGATGAGCGAGAGCGCGACGGTGATCGCGAGCGTGAGGGCGAACTGGCGGAAGATCCGCCCCACGAGCCCGCCCATGAGAATGATGGGCACGAACACCGCGATCAGCGCCGAGCTCATGGCGAGCACGGTGAAGCCCACCTCGCGCGCCCCCTCGAGGGCGGCATGCAGGCGCGGCTCGCCCGCCTCGATGTGCCGGGTGATGTTCTCGATCACGACGATGGCATCATCGACCACGAAGCCCGTGGACACGGTGAGGGCCATCATGGAGAAATTGTTCAGGCTGAAGCCGAGCAGGTAGATCACCGCCAGCGTGCCGATCAGCGCCAGCGGCACCGCCACGGCCGGCACCAGCGCGGCGCGCGGGTTGCGCAGCATCACCAGCACCACCGTCACGACCAGCAGCACCGCGAGCAGCAGCGTGATCTCCACATCGTGCAGCGAGGTGCGGATCGAGCCGGTGCGGTCGTGCGTCACCACCAGATTGATGCCGCGCGGGATGCTCGCCCGGATCCCCGGCAGCAGCGCCTTGATCCGGTTCACCGTCTGGATGACGTTGGCATCGGGCTGCTTGCGGATGATCATCAGCACCGCGCGCTGCCCGTCGAACAGCCCGAGCGTGCGCACGTCCTCGACCCCGTTGCTGATGGTCGCGACGTTGCCAAGGCGCACCGGCGCGCCGTTGCGGTACGCGATGATCAGCCGGCGGTACTCGGAGAGCTTGGTGGCGGTGTCGTTGACGTAGATCTGATAGCGCCGCCCGTCGAAGCTCAACGCCCCCTTGGGGCTGTCCGCGTTGGCGGCGGCGATGGCCGCGCGCACATCCTCGAGCCCGATGCCGTACTTGAACAGCTGCCGGGGATTGAGGTTGATGCGGATCGCCGGCAGCGAGCTGCCGCCGATGTTGATGTTGCCCACCCCGGGCACCTGCAGGATCTTCTGCTGGATGATGGTCGAGGCGGCGTCATACACCTGGCCGATGGGCAGCGTCTTGGAGGTGAGCGCCAGGATCAGGATCGGCGCCTCGGAGGGGTTGAAGGCCCAGTAGCCCGGATCCGAGCGCAGCGAGGCCGGCATGTCCTGGCGGGCCGCCTGGATGGCCGCCTCCACATCGCTCTCGGCGCCGTGGATGTTGCGGCTGAGGCTGAAGATCAGCACGATCCGCGACTGGCCCTCGGTGCTGCTCGAGGTCATCTGATCGATGCCCGCGATCGCGCTCAGGCGCCGCTCGAGCGGCGTCGTGACGCTGGTGGCCACCGTCTCGGGGCTCGCCCCGGGCAGGCTCGCGTACACCACGATGGCCGGGAAGTCGACCTGCGGCATCGGCGCGACCGGCATCAGGAAGTACGCCACGATCCCCGCGAGCGCGAGTCCACACGAGAGCAGCGTGGTCGCAACCGGCCGGGTGATAAAGAAGCGCGAGACGTTCACGGCGAGTCGATCGAGAGCGGCCCGGAGGCGTGCGCCGGCACGCCCGCCCAGGCCTTGGCCCGGCGCGAGAGCCGGTCGAAGAAGAGGTACACCACCGGCGTGGTGAACAGCGTCAGCAGCTGGCTCAGCAGCAACCCTCCGGCGATCGAGAGGCCGAGCGGCCGGCGCAGCTCCGAGCCGGTGCCGGTGCCGAGAATGAGCGGCAGCGCGGCGAACAGCGCCGCCACCGTGGTCATCAGGATGGGCCTGAAGCGCAGCAGCGCCGCCTCGTAGATCGCCTCGCGCGGGCTCTTGCCCTCGCGCCGCTCGGCATTCAACGCGAAGTCGATCATCATGATGGCGTTCTTCTTGACGATGCCGATCAGCAGCACGATGCCGATGATGGAAATGATGTCCAGGCTCTCCCCGGCGAACATCAGCGCGAGCAGCGCGCCGATACCGGCGGACGGCAGCGTCGAGAGAATGGTGAGCGGGTGGATGTAGCTCTCGTAGAGCACCCCGAGCACGATGTACACCGTGGCGATGGCCGCGAGCAGCAGCAGCACCTCGCTGGTGAGGCTCGACTCGAACGCGAGCGCCTCGCCCTCGAAGGTGGTGCTGATGCTCACCGGCATGCCGATGCGCTGCTCCGCGGCGCGGATGGCGCTCACCGCCGCCCCGAGGGAGGACCCCGGCGCGGTGTCGAACGAGAACGTGGCCGCCGGGAACTGCCCCAGGTGATCGAGCGTGAGCGGCGCGTCCTTGACCGAGATGCGCGCGATCGAGCCGAGCGGCACCTGCCCGCCGCCGGCCGAGGGGATGT
>JAKCEJ010000264.1 GCA_021838065.1 Pseudomonadota bacterium | reverse complement strand
AGCAGTTCACCGAGGGACTGCGCGCCGTAGCCGGCGACCAGCCACCAGGGTGAGGTCACGCCGCCGCGGGCCGTGAAGCCGCTCGCGGCGTACAGGAAAAACGCGGCCGCGAGAAGATAAAGGCCCACAGTGAATTTGCTCGCGATGGAAAAGTCGCCGCGCCGGGTCTTCGCCATGCGGCCATACAGCCACGCGAGCGGCATCGCCAGCACCACGAGCCAGAACTGATTGAGGTCCTGAAACTGCGCCGGCGCGACGTGCAGGCCGAGCAACGAGTGGCGCACGTTGCGCAGGGCGAACAGCGTGAGCGAGGTGTAGATCTGCTGGTTGTAGACGGCCCAGACGATCGAGATGAGCGTGAAGACGATGCAGGCAATCACGCGATTGCGCCCGCTGCGCTCGCCGGTGAGCAGCAGGTGGGCGAAGATGTAGATCAGCAGCACCGCAAACAGGCCGACCACCGTCACTGCGGCCGCGCGGTGACGGATCACTTCCGACAGCAGCGCGACGATCGGCAGCGAAAGGGCGATCACGGCGGCGAGTCTCGATGCCCGCAGCGGCTTGAAGTCCGGCTCGGCGCCATAGGGGCGCAGGTAGTTGCGGAACAGTCCGTAATTCAGCAGGCCGAGTGTCAGGCCGATGGCGCTGAGGCCAAATGCCAGGTGCCAGCTGTCGAAGCGCAGCGGCCCGACGGTGACCACCCACTGCGGATGGTCTTTGATCCAGGGCGTGAGCAGGATGGACACGAAGGCGCCGACGTTGAGCGACATGTAGTAAATGGTGAACAGAATGTCGAGCTTGGAGCTCTCGCCCTCGTGGAGCCTGGACACCAGATTGTTGGGGTTGACTTTGAACAGTCCGTTGCCGAGGGCGATCAGCCCCATCGCCGGAAACAGGGCCGCGTTCACGGGCAGCGACAGGAGCAGGTAGCCCAGTCCCAGCGTCGTGGCGCCGAGCACCATGGTGCGCCGCAGTCCGAGCACGTGATCGCCGAGATAGCCGCCGAGCATCGGCATGGAGTACACCAGCGCCGAGAAGGCGCCCCAGACGATATCGGCGTGCGCGTCGTCGAAGTGGCGCTGCTGTACCATGTAGAGCACCAGCAGTGAGGCCATCCCGTAGTAGCCGAAGCGCTCCCAGACTTCGATGAAGAAGAGCACCAGGAAGGCCCTTCTCGGATGACGCTCAGTCGAGGCGTGATCGGTTATCATGCTGGAACCCCGGGAAACCCGTGTTTGGCACTCGATTGTGGCAAGCCGTTGTCTGCAGGCGCACGGGAGAGCATATGAAGATCGCTGACATGAACTGGGCTCAGGTCGAAGCTTACCTCGCCGGCGACGACCGGGTGGTGCTGCCGGTCGGCAGCACCGAGCAGCACGCCGGCCTCAGCCTGTGCACGGACCACATCCTTGCCGAGCGGGTATCGGTCGAGGCCGCCGAGCCCCTCGGGGTGCCGGTCTACCCCGGCCTGCCCTTCGGCATGACGCCGTATTTCATGGCGTACCCCGGCACCGTCAGCCTCACACCGCAGACCTACAGCGGGCTGATCCGCGATCTCCTGGACAGCCTGGCCGCACACGGCTTCAGGCGTGTCCTCATCGTCAACGGGCACGGCGGCAATACCTCCGTGAAATCGGCGATCGCCGACTGGTGCGCGGGCAAGCCCGGCGTTGCCGTCAAATTCCACAACTGGTGGAATGCGCCGGCAACCTGGCAGGCGGTTCAGGCCACCGATCCCGTGGCGTCGCATGCGTCCTGGATGGAGAATTTCCCGTGGACGAGGCTTGCCGGTGTCGACTACCCGGAGCACCAGAAGCCGATGCTGGATATCTCGCAGCTGCGTTCCATGAATCCGGCCGGCGTGCGCAAACACATCGGCGACGGCAATTTCGGCGGCCACTACCGGGCGTCCGATGAGGCGATGCTTGCCATCTGGAGCGCGGCGGTCGAAGAGACGCGTGCGATGATCAGCGGCGGCTGGTAACCGCGGCAGAACTCCGGGCGCAGCACCCGGCTCGACGGCAGAGTCGCGCATCGCGCGTGGGCGGCCGCCAGAATCCGTCGGCGCCGCGTATGCTGCCGGAGGCGCGCCGGCGCTGTCGGCACAGGGCCGCTTCCCGGGGGCCGGGGGGAGGGAGCACGGCCGCCTGCCCCCGTGCGAGACTGACCCGGACCGCGAACGCGGCGGACATCCGCTCACCGACCGGCGCCACATCGCGCATGGGGAATGCCCGACAGGATTCAGGGAGGCGGCAGTTGCCGCCGGGGACCTCGAAGAGTGCGAACCGGGCCCAGCTGACCGAAGCAAAGCGGATCCTCGATAAGCTCCTCGATGCGAACCCGAAGCCCTACCCGGCATACAGACAGCTTGCCCGGGCGGCAATGAAGCTCAACGGGGGTCCGCAAGGGCTGCACCAGGCGCATGATCTTCTGACCTCGGCGCTGCAGATCAAGCCGGACGGCGTCAATGCAAAGAGCCTTCTGGGCTACGTCCATGCGCACGAACGCCATTCCCGCAGGGCGACCGGGCTGTTTCCCGACGCGGCCGCAGCGAACCCGCAGAACCTCTGGCTCTGGAGCAACTGGGGTGAGATGGAGCGGAGACGGCCCCGAAATGCGGCGGCGGCTCCTTCGGTGATTCGACGCTGGCGCTGCTCCGGGGCTTGAACCTGTGGACATGGGCCGGTGCTGCGCGCCGCAAGCTGCGGTAACGTCCACTGCCGTCGTGCGGACCGGCATTTGTCAATGTGGCGTCAACGATCAAGCTTACAGGACGTGCATGCCGGTGTCCTGGCGCACGCTTGCAACGTATGCGTCGCGGTCTAATCTATCGTGGGTCCTTTGCCGGATGAGCCCTGTGTCGAGGAGCTGCGCATCATTGCCGATTCACTGGACGGCGCGGTTGTGACGGTCGGGCGCGCACTGCTGCGCCACTGGCGCGCACCGTTGATGCTGGCGGTCCTGCTGGCGCTGCTGCAGGTGACGGGCGCGGGCGCGTTGATGGAATACCGGCGCACGGCAGTCCTGCACGGCGAGATTTGGCGGCTGATGACTTCGAGCCTGGTGCACCTCGGCTGGGTTCACCTGCTGCGGGATCTTGCCGGGCTGTTCCTGATCTGGGGCCTGTTCGCGCGGCAGCTGAGCGAGTGGACGTGTCTTTGGGTGCTCACGGCGAGCGCGCTGATGGTGGGTCTCGGCCTGCTCATCTTCAGCCCCGAGATCGGGTGGTACGTCGGCATCTCTGGCGCGCTGTTCGGTTTGTTCTGCGCCGGGGCACTGTGCGAATTGCGCACCCGTCCCCTGTACGGCGGCGCGCTGCTGCTGGGCATGGGCGCCATCCTGGGCTGGACCCTGTATGCGGGCGCCTTGCCCGATGAGGCCGTCGGCCTTGGCGGCCAGGTGGTGCCGCAGGCTCACCTGTATGGTGCGGTCGGTGGAGCGGCCTGCATGCTGCTGCGCAGGACGCAGCAGGCTGCATCCGCCGCGCTCCAGTGATCGGATGCGGGATCGCCGGAAGCGGTCGTGACTTGACACTGACGTGCCGCGCTTTTTAAGCCGCGGGCAGCGGCGAGACCCGGACCCGGAGCGAGGATCAACGGGCGCAGGGCGAGCCGCCGCGGGGGCTATCCCCGCGGCGGCATCGCGGCTGCGGCCTGCGGGCTCAGGCGGCGCGGACTTCGATCTTGCGCGGACGCAGCTCCCGGCGCTTGGGAATGCGTACCGTCAGCACGCCGTCCTTGAGATTCGCCTCGATCTTGTCCGTTTCGAGCTCGCCGCTCAGCGCGAAAGTGCGCCGGTACGTGCTCGAACGAACGTCCGCGTAGAGCGCCTCGGCGTTCTCGGGCAGGTCGAGACGCGCACTGCCTTCGAGAATCAGCGTGTTGGCTTCGACGCGCAGTTCGAGGCGGTCCTTGGAGACTCCGGGCATGTCGGCACAGACCGTGATGCCTTCGCCGTCCTCGCGGATGTCGACCGGGGGGCGGATCGGCGTCTCGACCGCCGTGCCGCGCCGTTCGCGCGCGCTCGCGGCGGCCGCCTTCGGGGAGATTTCGCTGTGGGTGGCCATACGGGTACCTCCAGTTGCGCTCAATGGACCTCGATCTGGCGCGGTCGCGCGGCCTCGCGCCGCTCGACGCCGATCTGCACGATGCCGTCCTGGTAGCGGGCGTGGACCCGGTCCGGATCGACGTCATCGGGCAACGCGATCACCCGGCGGAATTCCCCGCTGAAGCGTTCCTGACGGTAGTACGTGGCCCGCTCGTCGCTGGGGATGTCACGCCGGCCGGCGACGGTCAGCAGGTTCTGCTGAATCGAGATGTCGAGCGTCTTGGGATCTACGCCCGGGGCAAACAGGTAGATCTCGACC
>JAKCEJ010000014.1 GCA_021838065.1 Pseudomonadota bacterium | reverse complement strand
CGTTCATGATCTTGCCGCCCTCGCGCGTCGAGACGAAGAACGTGCCGAGGATCGATGAGACGATCGACATCGCGCCAAGGGCGAGCGGGTAGACCGCGGCCCTGAAGCCCGAGCCCGGGCTCTGATGGGCGAAGAGCATCCCGCCGAGCAGCATGGTGGCGACGACCGTGACCGCGTAGGTCTCGAACAGGTCCGCCGCCATGCCCGCGCAGTCCCCGACGTTGTCGCCGACGTTGTCGGCGATGACCGCCGGATTGCGCGGATCATCCTCCGGGATCCCCGCTTCCACCTTGCCGACAAGGTCCGCGCCGACGTCCGCACCCTTGGTGAAGATACCGCCGCCGAGGCGGGCGAAGATCGAGATCAGCGAACCGCCGAAGGCGAGCCCCACGATCGCATGGAGCGCGGCGTTCTCGCCGATCAGATGGCGCAGGATGGCGAAGTAGCCGGCGACCCCCAGCAGGCCGAGTCCGACCACCAGCATGCCCGTGATCGAGCCGCCGCGAAACGCGACGGCGAGGGCGGCGTTGAGGCCGCGCGTGGCCGCTTGCGCAGTGCGCACGTTGGCCCGTACGGCGATGCTCATGCCGATGTAGCCAGCCGCTCCCGACAGCAGCGCGCCGATGGCGAAACCGCCGGCGGTCGGCCAGTTGAGGAAGAATCCGAGGATGAGAAACACCACGATCCCGACCACGAAGATGGTGGTGTACTGGCGGTTAAGGTATGCCTTGGCGCCCGCCTGCACGGCCGCGGCGATCTCCTGCATGCGCGCGTTGCCGGCCGGCAGCCGCAGGATCGCCGTCGTCGAGATCACGCCGTAGAGCACGGCGAGCACACCGGCGGCGATGGCCGCCCAAAGCCACATGTTGGCACTCATCAGTCTGTCTCCCCCTGAAAGGAACTCCGAATGGAACCGCGAACTACGAAACGCCGGCCGCGCGGCTCGCGGCAGCCGCGCGGACACTGCATTGGCGCACCGTCAGATGTTGAATGTCGTCTTCAGCTTGCGTCGCACCGGCACGCCCTTGATGCGCACGTAATCCGGCAGGCCGTCACGGTAGGCCGGATACGCCTCCCCCGAAATCAGCGGCTCGAGATAGCGCCGGCAGGCCGGGGTGATGCCGAACCCGTCGGCGGTGATGTATTCGCGCGGGACTTTCTTCTCGCGATTGGCGACCTCGGCGAGCGGCACGTGGCCGATGGTCCATTGATAGGGCTTCGCGCGCTTGCGCACGATGGTCGGCATCACCGCGTTGACCCCTTTGACACCGAGCTCCACGGCCGCCTTGCCGACCGCGTAAGCCTGCTCGACGTCGACCTTCGAGGCGATGTGGCGCGCGGCGCGCTGCAGGTAATCGGCTACGGCCCAGTGGTGCTTGTACCCGTGGCGCTGGCGGATCATCTCCGCAATCACCGGAGCGACGCCGCCGAGCTGGGCGTGCCCGAAGGCGTCCCGCGTACCCGCCTCGGCCAGGAATCGCCCATCGGCGTAGGCGGCTCCCTCGGAGACGACCACGACGCAGTAGCCATAGTCCGTGACACACTGCTTGACCCGCTCAAGGAAGCGCTCGGGCTCGAAGGGAATCTCCGGAAACAGGATGATGTGCGGTGGCTCGGCGCTCTTGCGCCCGGCGAGCCCGGCGGCCGCCGCGATCCAGCCGGCATGCCGTCCCATGACCTCGAACACGAATACCTTGGTCGAAGTGCGCGCCATGGAGGCCACATCGAGCGCCGCCTCGCGGGTCGAGACGGCAACGTACTTCGCCACCGAGCCGAATCCCGGGCAGCAGTCGGTGTGCGGCAGGTCGTTGTCGACGGTCTTCGGCACGCCCACGCAGATCACCGGATAGCCCAGCGACTCGCCGATCTGCGAGACCTTGAGCGCGGTGTCCATCGAGTCGTTGCCACCGTTGTAAAAGAAGTAGCCGATGTCGTGCGCGCGGAACACTTCGATGAGCCGCTCGTACTCGGCGCGGTTGTGCTCGATGCTCTTCAGCTTGAATCGGGCCGAGCCGAATGCCCCGCCCGGGGTATGCCTGAGCGCGCGAATCGTCGCGGCGCTTTCGCGGCCCACGTCGATCAGGTCCTCGGTGAGCGCCCCGATGATGCCGTCACGGCCGACGTAGATCCTGCCGATGTGCCGCCGGTGGCGCAGCGCGGTTTCGATGACCCCGCACGCCGAGGCATTGATGACGGCCGAGACGCCGCCCGATTGGGCATAGAAGGCATTTTTCTTCGGGGTGGGCTTCATCGCATCGGGCGCGCCGGGCGCGTGTTGCCAGGTCAGCGTCAAGGATAGCGCAGCGCCGCGCGCCACGCCCGGGGGTCGGTGCGCCGGGGTGCCCCGGTTTGACCGTCCTGGCGCGCCCCGGTATGGTGCAAGACCCTTCGCACTAAAATAGTCATACCAATGCGCATCGTCCTGTTGGGGGCTCCGGGCTCGGGCAAGGGCACTCAATCTCAGCGCCTGGTCGAGCGGTTCCATATTCCGCAGATCTCCACCGGCGATCTGCTGCGCGCCGCCGTCGCCCGGGGCACAGCCCTGGGGGTGCAGGCCAAGGACGCGATGGATGCGGGGCGGCTGGTCGCCGATGAGATCGTGCTCGACATGATCCGCGAGCGCCTCGGCGAGCCCGATACGCGTGAGGGATTCATTCTCGACGGTTTCCCGCGCAATCTTGCGCAGGCTCGCGCTCTGGATGGCCTGCTCGCGCAGATCGGTCAGCCGCTCGATGCGGTCCTGCAGATGGACGTCGACTACGCCGAGCTCTCGCGGCGCATCGCCGGGCGGCGGACCTGCCGCGACTGCGGCCACGTGGTCAATCTGCTGACCTCCCCGTCCGAGGCCCTCGAGCCCGAACAGTGCCCCAAGACCGGGCAGCCGCATCGGCTGATCCAGCGCCCCGACGACAACGAGGCGACGGTCGCTGAGCGGCTGCGGGTCTACGAGGAGCAGACCCGCCCGCTGGTCGCTTACTACCGCAAGCAGGGGCTGCTGCGCAGCATCGATGCCGAAGGGGACGTGGCTACCGTGTCGGCCCGCGTCGAGCAGGCGCTGTTGCGCTGAAGGCGCCGCCGGGCTCGGGCGCTCACAGCGCCGCGAGCAGCTTTTCCCCGAGGACTGTCCGGCGCCAGCCGGTGAGCACCGGCGTGTCCCGGCCCCCGGCGGCGAGCTGGTCCAGATCCCGCCGGGTGGCCAGCACCTCCGGGCTCATCCCGAGCTCGGCGGCCGCGGCACGATGGATTGCGCCGAGCTTCTTCAGGAGCGCGCTGTGCTGCGGATCCGGCCTTGGCCGCATCACCGCCGGAGCCGGCTCGGGAACCTCCGCCGCGCGCACGCATTCGAGCAGCTGCGCCCCGCACCGCTCGAGCAGGCCCGGCGGCATGCCCTCGATGGCCCCGAGCGCCGCGCTGGTGCGCGGCACGCGCAGCACGATCTCGCGCATCAGCCCATCCTCCAGGATCCATCCGCGCGGGCGGTTGCGCTCGAGCGCCCGGCGCTCGCGCCAGGCTGCCAGCGCCGCGAGCAGCCGCTGGCGGCCCGGATCGAGGCCCGCGAGCCCCTTGAGGCGTCGCCACGCCTGATCCGGGTCCACGCTGAGGGCGGCCGGGTCCTCGAGCGTGGCGAGCTCCTCGGCCAGCCAGCTCAGGCGGCCGAGTCGCTCGAGGCGCTCCTCGAGCACCGCCTTCAGCGGCAGCAGATGCCGCACGTCATCGAGCGCGTACTCGATCTGCTCGGCCGACAGCGGCCGGCGCGACCAGTCGGTGCGGGTGTGCGCCTTGGCAAGCTCGTGCCCGAGCAGCCGGCGCACCAGCTCGGCGTAGCCGATCTGCGCCGGCTCTCCGGCGAGCGCGGCGGCGAGCTGCGTGTCGAACAGCGGCCGGACCGCTCCGACCACCGGGACCAGTACCTCGAGGTCCTGCCGTGAGGCGTGCAGCACTTTGACCGCCGGCGTGGCGATCGCCGTGCGCAGCCCCGCCAGGTCCGGCACCGCGAGCGGATCGACGCATGCGGCCCCGTCGGTCCACGAGAGCTGCAGCAGGCAGAGCTGGGCGTGATAAGTGCGTTCGCGCAGGAACTCGGTGTCGAGTCCGATGGCCGGCTGGGCCGAGAGGCGTGCGGCGATTGCGTTGACGGCGTCGGGTGTTGCGGCTGGGTGCAAGGGCGTGCTGACCGGTACAATGGACGACCATTATGCACGTTCACGTTCTTGGGGTTTGCGGCACGTTCATGGGCGGGATCGCCGCGCTTGCGCGCGCCGCCGGGCATCGGGTGACCGGCTCGGACCAGAACGTCTACCCGCCGATGAGCACACAGCTCGCCGCGCTCGGCATCGAGCTGATCGAAGGCTACGCGCCCGAGCAGCTCGAGCCGCAGCCCGACGTGGTGATCGTCGGCAACGTCATGCGCCGCGGAGTGCCCGTCGTCGAGGCGCTGCTCGATCGCGGCATCGACTACGTATCCGGTCCGCAGTGGCTGGCGCGCGAGCTGCTGAGGGATCGTTGGGTGCTCGCGGTTGCGGGCACGCACGGCAAGACCACCACCAGCTCCATGCTGGCATGGATCCTCGAGCACGCCGGACTTGCGCCGGGGTTCCTGATCGGCGGCGTGCCAGCGAATTTCTCGGTGAGTGCGCGGCTTGGCGGCACGTTCTTCGTGATCGAGGCGGACGAGTACGACACCGCGTTCTTCGACAAGCGGGCGAAATTCGTCCACTACCGGCCGCGCACCGCGATCCTGAACAATCTCGAGTACGACCACGCGGACATCTACCCCGACGTCGCCTCGATTCAGCGTCAGTTCCATCATCTGGTGCGCACCGTGCCGGGCAGCGGGCGGATCATCTGGAACGCCGGTGACGCGCATCTGAAGGAAACACTCGCCATGGGCTGTTGGACGCCGCTCGAGGGATTCTCGCGCGCCGGGGCGCCCGAGGTGCACTGGAGCGCCCGTCCGGCGCACGCGGCGGCCGACTACTCGGCCTTCGAGGTTCTCGAGCGCGGTGCGCCGTGCGGCACGGTCCACTGGGACCTGATGGGCGTGCACAACATGGAGAACGCGCTGGCGGCGATCGCCGCGGCGCACCACGCCGGCGTGCCGGTGCGCGAGTCGATCGAGGCGCTGGCGTCGTTCCAGGGCGTGGCGCGGCGCATGCAGCTGCGCGGCGAAGTCAACGGCGTGCGCGTCTACGACGACTTCGCGCATCATCCCACCGCCATCGCCACGACCGTCGACGGCCTGCGCCGCCGGGTCGGCTCGGCGCGGATCATCGCCGTGCTCGAGCCGCGCTCGAACACCATGCGCATGGGCGTACACCGCGATGTGCTCGCCGGAGCGCTCGCGGGGGCGGATGAGGTCTGGCTGTACGTTCCCGCCGACCTCGGGTGGGACACGACTCCGGTCCTGACGGCGCTGCGCGGCCGTGCGCACGGCCGCGGGGACGTCAACCTGCTGGCGAAGGATCTGTCCGCTTCACTGCGTCCCGGCGATCATGTGCTCGTCATGAGCAACGGCGGCTTCGGCGGACTGCACGAGAAGCTGCTGGCGGAACTCGCGCGCAAGACGCCTGCCGCTTAAGCGGCAGGCGCCGGCAGCGGGCGGCGCGTGCGAGCGCGGTAGAAGTGAGCGAGCCCCCAGCCGAGCGGCACGGTCCAGGCGAGCACCAGCCAGCCGGTGAATCCATCGTGGTGGCTGAGCAGCCATTGCAGCGGCGCAGCGCGGTTGGGCTGCGAGAGCGCGTGCACCACGAGCATCACCCATACCCAGCCGGCATGCAGCCCCATGCTGGCGGCGGTGTTGCCCGTGATGGAGCGGACCAGCGCGAGCACCGCGCCCACCGCCGTGAGACAGAGGAAGGCGTCGGCGATACCGAGCGGATGATCGAACGCGCGCAGCGTCCCGCCGAGCAGCGCCACGCCGCTCCAGGCGTTGACCCGCGCCGGCGGAATGTGAAAGACGCCGAGGAAATGTGTGAACGCGAAGACGATCGAGGTGAGCACGATCGCGGCGAGGATGCCGGACTCGCGCTCGATGGCGGTGAACATCGCCCCGCGCAGCGCGGTCTCCTCGATCAGGCCAACCGCCAGTCCGCTCAAGAGCCGCTTGCCGATCAGCGCCGCGAGCGCTCCGGCGCCGTAGCGGGAGGCCTGCTGCCAGTCGAGCAGGCCGAGCGCCGCCATGCTCGCCACCACCGCGCACATGGTGAGCGC
This sequence comes from Pseudomonadota bacterium, assembly GCA_021838065.1. GTDB lineage: Bacteria > Pseudomonadota > Gammaproteobacteria > Steroidobacterales > Steroidobacteraceae > 13-2-20CM-66-19. Next base: position 12,320 of record JAKCEJ010000014.1, on the reverse strand, counting down.
GCCGATCGCGAGCGCCAGCGCGAGTTCGCGCAGATAGGCGCGCCGCGGGGCCGCGAAGCCGAGGCTCGCGCGGTCCGCGAGCCGCAGCCGCCGGGCAATCAGCACGAATCCCACCAGAAATCCCAGCATGCCGATCCGCTCGCCGATGCGGTGAAACGGGAAACTGAAATGCGGATGCAGCAGCAGCCAGGCCGGGTAGGTGAAGGCGGCCATACAGGCGAGACTGAAGACGATGAGCAGTACGAACCAGGCGAAGGCGCGCATCGTGAGCGATATCCTCGGTGACAAGCCGGGCACTGTACGGTTGCGGCGCCCTGCGAGGCAAATCTGTCGTAACACGCCGCCTGATGCGCTAGTCGCTCGGGGGGCGCGGACGGACACTGGCCCATGCGCCCGCGCGAGGGCGTGTCGCACGGAGAACTCGCATGCCGCCATCGCCAGCTGTCGAGATTTTGCAGTCACTCATCCAGGGGCTCGATCCGGTGACTGGCGCGGCGTTGCCGTCGGAGTCGGTCCTGCACCGCGCCGAGGTGCTGCGCGCGCTGCTCACGGCGGTCAGCGCGCTCGAGCAGTGCGCCGCCCGCGCGCAGCGGCGCGCGCAGATGCCCGGCAATGTCGGTCGCCCTTGGAGCGAGGCGGAGCAGGCCGAGCTGGTCGCGGCGTTCAAAGCGGGCGAGACGCCCGCGGCGCTTGCCGAGAAGCATGGCCGCACGCTGCGCGCCATCGAAGCGCGGTTGGAACGTCTGGGGCTGCTGCGCGCTGAGCAGCGCACCACGCGCGGGGGGTTCATCGGAGTGTCGGACGCTGCGCCTGCTCGGCGCGTACGGCGCGCGCGAGCCACGCGACGGACGCACCGCATTCGTCATTGACGCGCGCGGCTGCCGCCGGGAATGCTTGACTTGAGTGGATGGGTGAACTGTAAGCTTCGCGCCGAGCGGCGCCCCGGCGAGCCGGATTGCGGCATCCGCTGCGGCCGTGAAACACGTGTGGGGCAACGATGAAGACGCTGAGCAGTGAAGCGCAGACCGCCGTGCGACGGGTCGCGGCAAAAATTCTCGGCGAGTATGCGCCACCGCGCCTGCGCCACAGTGAGGAGCTGCTGGCCGGACTCGATGCGGCGGCCGCGCGTGGCGCAGCCGCCGGCGAGTGGGCGCGCCTCGCCGAGGCTATCGCGGCGGCCCTGCGCGCCGGCGGGGCGGACCGCTTTCTGCGCCTCGCGCCGATTGCCAAGACGGTCCACCCGCGTATCCGCAGCCACTGCGCGGATTACCTGCGCTACGTGCTCGCCTCGAACCGCTGCTCGCCGGAGTTTCAGCGCGCGCTCACCGAATCGCCGGTCGGTCAGCCGCTGGTGAATCCCTACTATCCGCTCAGCAGTCCGCTGCTGGTGCAGCACGGCTATCACGTGATCCGCCTGCTCGAGGCGACGGAGCTCGATCTCTCGGCGCTGCGGATCGTCGTGGACTTCGGCGGCGGCTACGGCAGCTTCTTCCGGCTGCTACGCAACCTCGGCTACCGGGAGAGATATCTCATCTGGGACATTCCGGTCATGTGCGCGCTGCAGCGGTTCTATCTGCGCAATCTCTTCCCCGAGGGCACCTCGCGCGAGCCGCCGGGGAACCTCGAGTGGCTGGTTTCCGGCGCGAGCGAGGCGCCGCAGACGGTGGGCGCGCTCACCGCCGCGCAGGGTGCATCGCTCTTCGTGGCCACCTGGTCCCTCAGCGAGACGCCGCTCGCGGTGCGCGAGGCGATCACGCCGGCGCTCGAGGGGTTCAGTCACGTGCTGTGCGCCTACCAGCGCACGTTCGGCGGGATCGACAACACCGCATACTTCGCCGAGCTCGCCGGGCGGCTGCCGCAGTTCCGCTGGGTGCACGCCGAGTGTCCCGTCTACCGGAACAATTTCTACCTGATCGGCGCGCGGCATCCCGCAGCGCAGGCGCCGCTGATGTGATGAGTCCGATCGTCTTCTACGATCCGGTGTGCGCCCGCGCATACGACAGCGATACGCTGCGGCGCGAGGCTCTCGGCGGAACCGAGGCGACCGTGGTGCGCATCGCCGATGCGCTTGGCGCTCGCGTCGCACAACACAACCGCACGCAAGCGAGCGGCCGTTACGAGCCGCCGGAGCGCGACCCGGGCGTCGGCTACGTCATCGTCAACCGCGATTCGCGCGCGCTGCCGGCCGTTCAGCGGCTTTATCCGAACGCCCGTGTGTATCTGTGGCTGCACGACCGCCTGCGCCCCGGGTCGCGCCGCGCCCGCTGGCTCGCCTCCACGGCCGATTGGCTGCGCGATCTGGATGTGCGCATCGTCTGCGTCTCCGATACGCAGCGCGCGGCCGTGGAGGCGACGCTGCGCTGGATGCGGGCCGACGGCAGGATCCGGGCGCGCACGATCTACAATCCGATCGACGATGCGCTGCAGCCGGACGGCTCCCCGACCGATGAGCGTAAGCTGGTGTTCCTCTCCTCGCCGAACAAGGGGCTGAAGTTCACGCTCGATGCATTTCGGGCGCTGCATCGGCGCATGCCCGACCTCGAGCTCGTGGTGGGCAATCCCGGCTACAAGGAGCACCGCTGGGGGGCGATCGATGGGGTGCGTTTTCTCGGGCCGCGGCCGCAGGCGCGCATGCACGCGGAAGTGCGCACGGCGCTGTGCACGTTCGTCCCGAATTTCGTTATCCCCGAGACCTTCGGACTGGTGTTCGCCGAGTCGAACGCGCTCGGCACACCGGTGCTGACACACGATTGCGGCGCGGCCCGCGAGATCATCGGCGATGCGCGGCAGATCCTGCCGGTGACTGCCGCCAAGCGAGCCTACGAGCGGCTCCTCGGCCCGTTCGCGCCGCGCTGGCGCGCGTGGCCGGCGTGCGCGGCGGCGCGGCTTGGGCTGTTCGATGCGTACCTCGAGCGCATCCGCTCCTGGCGCGCCGGCGAGCGGCCCGTGACCGGGCCGGATCCGCGCTTCCGTCTCGCGGCCATCGTCGCGTGCTGGCGGGAGGAGCTCGGGCTCTGAGCGCGAGCGCGCGCCGATCGGCTGGCGTGCGATTCATGCAATTGCTTACACGAAATCCCCGCAGCGCAGGCACAATATCCGACCGGGCCCCGGTCGCACAGGGCGAGCCGCCGGTCCCGGAGCTGATCGGCGCGCAAGTGATGGTGAGCGAAGAACAATGGCATTCTGAGGAGTTGGCGTTGATGCCCGCGCCGCGGCACGCGGCGCGCGCCCTGCACCCGTTCGTGTTCCGGCATGGCCGGGTCGGTGACATGGCCATGCTCACTGCGGTCCTGCGCGCCCTGCATCGCCGCTATGGCGCTCCCTGTTATGTCGTCGGCATGGATCCGTGGATACACGACATGTACCTCGGGCATCCGGATGTCGCGGCCTGCTGGCACGTGCCGCGCAAGGCGCCGTTTGCCTTTGGCCTCGCCTGGCCGGCGGTGGTGCGCGCCCTGCGGCGCAGCGCGCCGGGGCCGGTGTACGTTATCGAGCACCATCGCAGGGAGGTGCCGCGCATCCGGCGCCTGCTGTCCCTCGCCGGAGTTGATCCGCGGCGCTGCCTGTACATCGAGGAGGAGCCCGGCACGGAGCGACTGTGGCTCGACTGTCTGTTGGAATTTGCGGCGCGCACGCCGCCTGCGGTACGCGCTGCGGACTATCCGCCGCCGGCGGTTGCGGGGGCGTGGCGGCCGCATCTGCGGGTCCTGGAGTCCGAGCGGCGCACGGCGCGCGAGTGGCTCGCCGCGCAGGGCTGGCGTGGCGAGCCGGTGGTGCTCGTGCAGCCGGGCAATCACCGCACGATGGGCCGCAGGCGCGTGCGCCAGTGGGTCGATCGCGACGACAAGACCTGGCCGCTTGCGCATTGGGCGGAGCTGCTGTGCGGCATCCGCGCGGCCCTGCCAGAGGCGCTGATCGTGCTGCGCGGCGCGCCCGCCGAGGCGCCGATGCTCGAGCCGATCGCGCGCGCGGCGGGGTTGCCTCGGGTAGCGCTCGCCGCCTGCGGACTGCGACGCTTGTTTGCCCTGTGCGAGCTCGCCCAAAGCATGATCTCAGTTGATACCGGGCCGGCGCACGTCGGCGCCGCGCTCTGCGTTCCGCTAGTGGTGCTCTACGGGATCCAATCGCCGCGCGTGTGGCTCCCACGCAGCGGCGGGTGCTCGCCGGTCCTGGCGCTCGAGTCGCGCCATGTCGGCCAGATCGCACCCCAAGAGGTGCTCGAGCAGTGGCGCTCACTGCCGGGCGACCGCGGCGCTCGTGACTGCGGCAAGCCGCAACAGTAGAGTGACCAGATGCGCACCCCCGCGGCACAGCTGACACCCATCGTGATCCTCTTCGGTCGCGTTGGGGACATGATCATGCTCACCGCGGCGCTGAACCTGCTGCACCGCCGCTACGGACGCCCCTGTCAGGTGATCGGCGCAGGGTCATGGAACCGCGATCTGTACCGCGGACACCCCGACGTGGATCAGTGCTGGAATCTGCCGCGGCACCTGCCGTTCGCAAGCACGCTGGAATGGACGGCGGTCGTGCGCACGCTGCGCCGCACTGCGCCGGCGCCGATTTACATTCCCGAGGCAATGCCCCGCCAGGTCGCGCGCATTAGGCGCCTGCTCGCGATCAGCGGCATCGATCCGCAACGCTGCGTGCTGCTCGATGAGCAACCCCGTCAGACCGAGCACTACGTCGACGTGTTGCTGCGGCTCGCGGCACGCACCCCGCCTGCCCTGGACGCAGCAGGCTACCGGGCGCCGGGCACGCTGTGCTCGCCCCGGTTGGTCACGCTCGAGGCGGAACAAGCGCGGTGCGAGGAGCTGATGCGGCAGCGGGGCTGGAACGACCGCCCGCTGGTGGTGATCCAGCCCGGCACGCGGCGCACCATGAGCGCCCGCAGCCGCAAGCGCTGGCGAGGCGACAATGACCGCTCCTGGCCGGTCGCGCGCTGGCGGGCTCTGCTGCATGCCTTTCGCGCGCGTCATCCGCACGCAGTCATCGTGCTGCAGGGTGCCCCGAGCGAGCTGCCGTATCTGCGCGAGCTGCATGCGGCGATCGGCCTCGACGGCCTGGAAATCGCCGCATTTCGCCTGCGCATGAGTTTCACCCTGATGGCCGCGGCCGAGAGCATGATTTCCATGGATACGGGCATGGCCCACGCGGCCGCCGCGCTCGGACTGCCCGTGGTCGTCATCATGGGCGCCAATCCCCAATCGCGCGTGCTGCCGCGCAGCGCCGCAGGCTCGGCGGTGATCGGTGTCGGCGGGCCGCCGCAGTTCACGCGCGCCGATCAAATCTCCGTCGAGGCGGTGTTCGATGCCTGGCGCGCCTTGAACCCCCGGTGCGTCGTAGCGCGCGGCGCCGCGCTAGCCGCTGCGCCTGCACCAACGCCAGCGGCGATCGCCGGCGAGACATAGACGCACCGTGAGCGGCCACGATTCCAAGCCCGATGCGCTGCGCAGATGCGCGGGGCGCCGCCGCGGCGCGCACGGATCGCCTCGCGAGCTGGCGCGCCCATGAAGCTGCTCTTTGCCGATTCGACCACGCGCGGCTACGGGACCGAGCAGCATGCCGCGGCGCTCGCGATCGCCACCATGCGCCATGGTCACGCGGTGCGGTGTGTGGTGCGCGGCGGCAGCTCGATGGAGGCCATCCTGCGCCAAGCGCAAGTGCCGTGCGTGGCGGTGCCGCCGGGCCGCGCGAGCGGGCTGCGCTTGGTGTTGAACACGGTCCGCCTGGCGCGGCGCGAGCGGCCCGACTGGCTGGTCACGGGCGATGGCCGATTTCACTGGGTGTTCATGGGGCTGCGCCAGCTGCTCGGCGCGCGCGTCGCCTTCTTTCGCCACTGGCCCGTCGTGCCCAAGAGCGGCCGGACGCGGCGCATGCTGGCGCGCCGGGCCGACCGGTTCATCCTGGTGTCACGCTTCCACCGCGAGGAGTATCGCCGCCAGGGGATGAACGTCGCGCGCGCGGTGGTGCTGTACAACCCGATCGATACCGAGCGCTTCCGGCCGTCGGCCGAGTGGCGCGCTCAGACACGCGAGCGCCTCGGCATCGGCGAATCCCAGGTCGTCATCGGATACGCCGGACGAATGGTGCGCGACAAGGGCATCTTCACGCTGCTCGAGGCGCTCGAGCGGGTCCTCGCGCATGCGCCGCAGGCGCAGATGCTGTGGGCGGGCGACGGCGCGGACGCGGCCGCGCTGCGCGAGCGCGAGCGCGGCTCGCCGTTCGCCGCGCGGCACCGGTTTCTGGACTGGCAGCTCGATCTGGCGCAGTTCTACCCGGCCTGCGACCTCATCGCCGTGCCCTCGATCAGCGCGGAGACCTTCGGCCGCGTGTCGGTCGAGGCGCAGTCATCGGGCGTGCCCGTGGTGGTGAGCGACGCCGGAGGACTGCGCGAGACGCTGGTGCCGGGCGTGACCGGCCTGGTGAGCGCCGGCGGCGACAGCGCGGCGCTTGCCGCGGCCATCACTGAGCTGATCGACGACGTCGAGCGCCGCGCGCGCATGGGAGCCGCGGGCCGCGCGTGGGTCTGCGCGAATTTCTCCTTCGATCGGATCGCGCGGGACTTCGAGGCGCTGCTCGGCAAGGACCCGCAGGATCCGCTGCCGCTGCGCGAGTGAGCCGCCGGCACGGCGGCGCACTCAGAAGCGCCGCGACACGTACAGCGTGTAACTGTAGGTGCTGGTGAAGGAATAGGGGCCGGCTCCGCCCTGCGGGTCCGTGGGCAGGTCGCGCTGCCGATTCGCCTTGACCACATTGCGGAAATCGATGCCCACATCCCAGTTCGGCAGGAAATGGCGCCACTGCAGCCCCGCGCCGAGATACAGCCCGTAGGCGGGCGTGGCGAGGGAGTAGCGGGCCGCGCCCACGAATGCGTGAACGGCGATCGGCCAGTCGAAGCGGTAGCGGTAATCGATCATGCGCAGCCCGAGCAGCAGCCGGCCGCTGATCGCATCCGCATCGAGCGCCACACCGACGTCCTGGTGCCTCGAGACCCGCCGCAGCGCCCCGATCGTCAGGTCGGGACTGGCGGCCCAGCGGGTGTAGAAGCGCAGCGTGCTCACCGGGTTGACCAGCATGCGGTAGTAGTTGATGCCGGTCTGCACGAAGAGCCAATCGCCCTTGGGCCGCTCACCCTCGAAGGCGCCCGCGCCCGTGGAGTCGCCGTCGAAGAGCGCCTCGCCGTCGCGCAGCGTGCCCTCGATGCGGATGAAATGATGGCCAAACACATCGCGCCCGCCCTGGATTTCGGCGCCGACGGCATAGCCGTGCCAGGGCATGGAGTAGCTGAGCGAGCCCAGGTACTCGTTCTTGTACGGGTACGTCGCGTAGGTCGTCTGGTCGTAGTTCGACAGCGAGCGCAGCCGCAGCTGCAGGTAGCCGCCGAAGGGCGGCGTCCAGCCGATGCGCAGCATGTTGCTCTGACCGCCGACCGGATCGGCGATGGCGGTGGGCGTGGCGAGCACGCGCTGGTCGCCGAACCAGTTGCCGATGCTCGCGCCGTAGTTGGTGATGCCGTCGAGATAGCCGGTCTGCAGAGGGCTTGCAGTGTGCACGTACCAGGTCGGGGAGAAAGAGTCGATCTCATAGGTGAGATCGAACGGACCGATGTGCGGGAACTGGATGCCGGCGGAGATGTCCGCCTTGCCGAGCAGATAGTTCTTGCCGTCGGCGGTGTCGTTGCCGGCGTACTCGACGTACACCGCGAACGGCACGCGGCCGGGGAAGATGAACTCGCTGCTGACGGAGGCTTCCTGCTTGCCGACCACGTGCGTGCCGGCGTTGAATCCGGTGCTTTGCGCCTTGCTGGGGTTAAAGAACGCCTGCATGACATTGCTTACCGACTCCCCGCCGGCCGCCCCGCCGCCCCAGATGAGCAGCCGCTGCAGCGACAGCGCCCAGCCGCTCACCGGCTGGATGCTCACCCGCACACCGCCCATCTTGGGGTGCCCGCGGGTGAGGGCGCCGTTGGGCAGCTGGATGCGGCTCGACTGCGACATCTGCGCGATGAATATCTCGTACTCGAGGCCGAGGCGCGTCAGCGGCTGGTAGTTCGACAGCGTGATCGAGGGCATGGTCGGCGCCTCGGTGCTGATCAGCATCGAGCTGTCGGTGAGCGGCGACCACCAGTGGTCGCGGTAGCCGATGTCGAGCTGCGCCCAGTCGAACCCGAGACTGAGCATGGTGCCGGTGGGCGTGACGCGGCCCTGATACACCTCGGCGCCGAGATTGAGCAGGATGTGCGAATTGGGCTGGATGTAGCCGGCGCCCGCGAACTGATACGCGCTCTGCGCCTTCTCGCCGTGTTGGTTGGGCAGCGTGATGTTCGAGTTCCCGGCGGTCACCCCGAGCGAGACGCTCGCGAACTCGACGCCGTTTGAATGCATGTAGCGCCTGAGGTAGTGGCGCACGCGCTCGCACAGCGGACGGTCGACGCGGCAGGCTTTCGGCAGCGCTTCGAGCACCAGCGCGGCGGGAATCGGCCGCGACAGCACCGGCTCATCGGCGAGGATCAGCACCCGCTCGACCGCGTTCTGGATGGCTGGATCGAGATTGAGCGGCAGATACGGAGTCACGCCCCGCGCGAACACGGGCGGCGACAGCGCGAGTAGGGTCAGGAGCATCAGCCCCCGGGGCAGGCGTCGGCGGGTCATTCCGTCCTCGTGTGTCTTTGCTTCCGCAGGCAGCGCAAAGTAGCCAGCGGCGGGACAAAGATCAATGGGGTCGCAGCGTCAGCGACGGGCGAGGGAGCGCAACGGGAGGGGCAGGGGTCTTGCAGCCCGGGACGCAAAGCGGCGCGTGGCGACGCAACAGGACTGCGCTCGCGCACGCGGGCGCCGGGCGCGGTGGATCAGGCGGCGCTCATCGAGCCGTGCCGCGCGGCCGCATCCACCCACACCAGATCGGTCGTGAGTGTGCCGTCGGCGTGCAGCTCCAGGGTGCGGTAGGCGGCCGGACTCGGGTCGAGCTCGAAGTGCTCGGCGCGCGGCCGGAACTGCGCGCAGGTCGAGGGCGTCGCGAGCAGCCGCACGCCTTTTCGCAGCGCATCGAAGTTCTGGTGAACGTGGCCCCAGACGATGCCGCGCACGTTCGGGTGTTGGTCTATGACGGCGAAGAATGCCTGCGCGTTGTCGAGGCCGACCTGATCCAGCCAGCGGCTGTCCATCGGCACCGGGTGATGGTGCAGGCACACGAGCACGGGGCGCTCACGCGCCTGCGCGAGCGCCGCATCGAGCGCCGCGAGGCTCGTGTCGCTCAATGCTCCGCCGGCGCGTCCGGGCACCACGCTGTCGAGCAGAATGACTCGCCAGCGGCCGAGCTCAAGGTAACCGCCCGTGACGAACGGCGGATCCGCGAGCACGCGGCGCATCAGCGCCGGGTCATCGTGATTGCCGGGCAGGCACAGCACGGGGACCGGCAGCGCGCCGAACAGCCGGCGAAAATGCGCATAGCCGCCGGGATCATCCTGCACGATGTCGCCCGTGACCAGCAGCGCATCGGGCGGCCAGGGGCCGAGCCGCGCGTGCGCGAGCGCGCCCGTCAGCGCCGGCAGCGTCGGCACGCCGCGCAGGCATCCGCCTTCGGCGCCGAACAGGTGCAGGTCCGTGAATTGGATCAGGCGCACAGTGCTCATCGGGCGCAGCGTAACAAAGTCCGCTTAACCCGCAGTGAACTGGGTCGCGCCACGCGCCTTGCCCGGCGTGAAGCGTGACCGGGCCGTGACGCCCGGCGGGAATATTGTGAAAACCGCATGACATATGGGCGCGGCCGGCCGGGGCGGCGCGGTCATTGAGCATTGCGCCTCGCTGGGGGACAATGCCTCCCCCTATCTTCTTATGTCGCGCGGCGGCATCGTTTCCGCCGCCGGGCGTGATGCGGGCTCGAAGCCGCATGAAAGGACCCGATGAACACACGCCGAGAGCTTGCCAACGCCATTCGCGCCCTGTCCATGGACGCCGTGCAGCGCGCCAATTCCGGCCACCCGGGCATGCCGCTCGGCATGGCGGACATCGCCCAGGCGCTGTGGGGCGACTTCCTCAAGCACAATCCCGCCAATCCGCACTGGTTCGACCGCGACCGCTTCGTGCTCTCGAACGGCCACGGCTCCATGCTGCTCTACTCGGTGCTGCACCTGACCGGCTATCCGCTCGGCATCGAGGACCTGAAGCGCTTTCGTCAGCTCGGCAGCCGCACTCCGGGACATCCCGAGCGCGAGCCGGCGCTCGGCATCGAGACGACCACGGGGCCGCTCGGGCAGGGGCTCGCAACCGCGGTGGGCATGGCGCTCGCCGAGCGGCTGCTTGGGGAGGAATTCAACCGGCCGGGACTGCCGGTCATCGATCACTTTACCTATGTGTTCTGCGGCGACGGGTGCCTGATGGAGGGCGTCTCGCACGAGGCGTGCTCGTTCGCCGGGACGCTCGGTCTCGGCAAGCTCATCTTGTTCTACGACGACAACGGCATCTCCATCGACGGCGAGGTCAAGGGTTGGTTCCGCGACGATACGCCGAAGCGCTTCGAGGCCTACGGCTGGCACGTGCTGCGCGATGTCGACGGGCTGGACGGCGAGGCGGTCGTGGCGGCGATCCGCGCCGCGCGCGCCGAGACGGCGCGGCCGACGCTGATCTGCTGCAAGACCATCATCGGCTGGGGTGCGCCCCACAAGCAGGGCACGCAGCACGCGCACGGCGAGGCGCTCGGTGTGGAGGAGGTGGCCGCGACCCGCAAGGCCATCGGCTGGCCCTATGAGCCGTTCGTGATACCCGATGCGCTGCGCGCCGAGTGGGATCACCGCGCCCGCGGCGCGGCGGCCGAGCAGGCTTGGCGCGAGCTCTTCGAGCGCTACCGCAAGGCGCACCCGGACCTCGCCGCGGAGCTCAAGCGGCGCATCGACGGGCAGCGCCCGCCGCGCTGGGCCGAGCTGCTGGCGCAGACCCGTACCGTCGCGCTCGAGCAGAAAAAGCCGCAGGCGACCCGCCAGTCCTCCCAGGCGGTGCTGGACATCCTCGGGCCGGCGGTGCCCGAGCTCATCGGCGGCTCGGCCGACCTGACGCCCTCGAACAACACCCAGTTCAAGGGGGCGCGCACCATAGCCCCCCGCGACCCCGCCGGCGGCAATTACCTGCACTACGGCGTGCGCGAGTTCGGCATGACCGCGGCGCTGAACGGCCTGGCCGCGCACGGCGGCTTCCTGCCCTACGGCGGGACGTTCCTGGTGTTTTCCGATTACGCGCGCAATGCGGTGCGCCTCGCGGCCCTGATGCGCATGCCCGTGACCCTCGTGTACACGCACGACTCGATCGGCCTCGGCGAGGACGGCCCGACGCATCAGCCGGTGGAGCATCTGTCGAGCCTGCGGGCCGTCCCGCACCTGCGCCTTTGGCGGCCCTGCGACGCGTTCGAGACGGCGGTTGCCTGGCAGGCGGCGCTCGAGCACGAGGGGCCGGATGCGCTGGTGCTCACCCGCCAGGGTCTGCCGCAGCACGAGCGCAGCGCCGAGCAGCAGGCCGCCGTGGCGCGCGGCGGCTACGTGCTGATCGAGTGCGGGGGCGAGCCCGAGTGCGTGGTGATCGCCAGCGGTTCCGAGGTCGGCATCGCCGCCGATGCGGTTCGCGCCCTCAATGCCGCCGGGCGGCGCGTGCGGCTCGTTTCGATGCCCTCGACCGAGCTGTTCGACGCACAGGACCCGGCATACCGGCAGAGCGTGCTGCCGCGCGCGGTCCGCCGCCGGGTGGCGGTCGAGGCCGGCGCTACGCTATCTTGGTGGCGATACGTCGGCATCGACGGGCGCGTGATCGGTCTCGATGAGTTCGGCGCCTCGGGCAAGGGCGCCGAGCTGTTCGCTCATTTCGGTTTCACCGCCGAGCGCATCCAGCGCGAAGTCGGCGAGCTGCTTGACACGGCACATTGATCAGACGTTAAGGGGATACGGCTCATGGCAATCAAGGTGGGAATCAATGGCTACGGCCGCATCGGCCGCAACGTGCTGCGCGCGCTGTTCGAGGGCAAGCGCACCGGCGAAGTCGAGATCGTCGCGCTCAACGATCTCGGCGATGCCAAGACCAATGCACACCTGACGCAATACGACACGGTCCACGGCCGATTCCCCGGCGAGGTGAAGGTCGATGGGGACTCTCTGGTGGTCAACGGCCATCGCATCCGCGTGCTCGCCGAGCGCGATCCGGCCAAGCTCCCCTGGGGCAGCCTCGGGGTGGACTTCGTGCTCGAGTGCACGGGACTGTTCACCAGCAAGGCCAAGGCCTCCTCGCATCTCGCCGGCGGCGCCAAGAAGGTGGTCATCTCCGCGCCGGGCGGGGAAG
>JAKCEJ010000263.1 GCA_021838065.1 Pseudomonadota bacterium | reverse complement strand
CTGGCCAGGGTCTGCACGGAGGAGTCGTTGTCGATCACCCCGCCCGGCAGCACGTGGCCGCAATGGCCGTGGTCGGTCGCCCCGCACAGGCACACATCGGCCCACACCAGCAGCCGCGGGCAGGCCTCCTTGATGGCGCGGATCGCCTCGGCGGCGAGCCCGTGCGGATCGAGCGCAGCGCTCGCCCGCTCGTCCTTGTGCGCTGGCGCGGCGAACAGCAGCACCGCCGGCAGGCCCGCCTGCTCGGCCATGCGCGCTTCCTTGACGGCCTCGTCGACCGACAGCTGACAGATGCCCGGCATGCTCGTTACCGGATGGCGCACGCCCGCGCCGGGCACGACGAACAGCGGGTAGATCAGCTGATCGGGCGTGAGGCGCGTCTCGCGCACCATGCGCCGCCACTGATCGGACTGGCGGGTGCGCCGCGGCCTGACGGAAGGGAAGTTCATGTTTCGAGCCTCTTTGCGGCGCGCCGCGCCGTTGCCTGTTCGGGTTGCGCGCTTGGCGAGCCCGGTTGAATTGCGTGCAGCAGCGCCTCGCAGGCAAGCGCCAGGCCGCGCAGCGTGTGATCCGACGCGACGACGGGCGTTACGGCGCGCGCCTCGAGTTCGTGCGCGGTGGTTCGACCGATGGCGAGCGCGGGAGCGTCTGCGAGCAGCCGTTCAAAGTCCGCGCCGCCGAGCGCGCGCTCCAGCTCGATCACTGCCGAGGGGCTCGCGAAGGTCACAGCTGCGATGCCGCCGCGCGAGATCCAGCTGCGGCAGTCGGCGACATCGAGCCCGGCGCCCACGGTGCGATAGGCGGCGAAGCGCACGACCTCGGCGCCGAGCCGCTCGAGGCCTTCCGACAGCGTGGACAGGGCGCGGGAGCTCGCCGGATAGAGCACGCGTCGGCCGCCCACGCCGGCCTCGGCAAGCGGGCCGAGCAGTCCCTCGGCGCCGCTGCCGTGGCCGGTGAGATCCACCGGCCAGCCCCGCTCGCGCAGCGTCTCGGCCGTGGAGGGGCCCACGGCTGCGATGCGGGCGTGCGCGGGTTTCGGCAGGGCGTCAGCCAACACCCCGACCGCGTGTGCGCTGGTGAACACGATCCAATCGAACGTCCGGATCGCCCGGCGATGCACTTCCCACTCGGCCGGATCCGCGGGCTCGATGCCGACCACCGGCCAATGCAGCACGGGCAGGCCGACGCGCGCGAGCTCGGCGCTCAGACCGCTGCCCGGCGGCTCGGCGCGCGTCACGACCACGGGTTGGGCGGCATCACTCACGGGTTCGGCGCCTGCTGCGCCGCGCGCTGCGCGGCGATGAGCCGGTCGGCGCCCTGCGCGAGGAGCTCTCCGGCAAGACGCTCTCCGAGCGCGCGCGCCGCGTTGGCTTCGGCCGCGCACTGACCCGCGGCGGCGAGGCTGCTCGTCCCGTCGAGCGCGCACACGACGGCCCGCATGTCGATCCGGGTGTCCTCGAGCTCAGCGAGCGCGCCGAGCGGGACCTGGCAGCCCCCTTCGATGCGCTTCAGCAGGGCGCGCTCGGCCGTGGTGGCCAGACGCGTGGCGGGGTGGTCGAGCCGGCTCAGCCAGCGCTGGGTGTTGGGATCTGCGGTGCGCGCGCAGATGCCGATCGCGCCCTGTGAGACTGCCGGCGGAAAGTCCGCCGGTGACAGCCGTTCGCAGATGCGTCTCTCTAGCCCGAGACGCTTCAGACCCGCCGCCGCGAGCACGATGGCGTCGTAGTCGCCACGCTCGAGCCGCTCGATGCGCGTGGGGACGTTGCCGCGCAGCTCATGGAGCTCGAGGTCCGGCCGCACTCGCGCGAGGAACGCGCGCCGGCGCAGGCTGCTCGTGCCGACCCTCGCGCCGCGCGGCAGCGCCGCGAGGGTTGCGCCAGCACGGCTGACCAGCGCATCACGCGGGTCCTCACGCTCGAGCACGGCCGCCAGCGCCAGCCCCGGCTCGAGTTGGGTGGGCAGATCCTTCAGGCTGTGCACGGCGAGATCGATGCGTTCCTCGAGCAGCGCGCGGTCGAGCTCCTTGGTGAAGAAGGCGCGGCCGCGGACCGCCCACAGCGGCACCTGCGTCTGCAGGTCGCCCGAGGTCACGATGGGCACGAGCTCCACCTGCGGCGCATCCGGCAGGGCGCGCAGGAGCGACTCGACGTGGCGCGCCTGCCACAGTGCGAGCGCGGAGGCGCGCGTGCCGATGCGCAGGGTGTTGCCGGTCATGATTCGGTCTCGATCAGAAAGCGGTAGCCCACGCCCCAGACGGTGAGGAAGTGGCGCGGGTTGGCCGGGTCGCGCTCGAAGCGCCGCCGCAGCCGCAGGATGAAGTTGTCCACGGTGCGCGTGGAGGGAAACACGTCGTAGCCCCACACCCGCTCGAGCAGATCCTCGCGCGAGACGATCTCCCCGGGGTGCTCGGCGAGCACCTTCAGGATCATCGCCTCCTTCTCGGTGAGCTCCTGCGCGAGCCCGTTCCAGGCGCGGGCGCGGAAGGCGCGGAAGTCCACCTCGTTGTCGCCGAAGCGCAGCACCGCGGTCTCGGCCGCGGCGCTGTGATACCAGTCCCAGCGCCTGAGGATGGCCCGCACCCGCAGCAGCAGTTCCTTCAGATGAAAGGGCTTGGGCAGATAGTCATCGCCGCCGGCCTCCAGCCCCCGCACCCGGTCGGCGGGATCGCCGCGCGCGGTCAGAAACAACACCGGCGTGTTGTCGCCGCGCTCGCGCAGCGTGCGGCACACCGTGAACCCGTCGAGCTCGGGCAGCATCACATCGAGCAGCACCAGGCCGTAGGGGGCGCCGGCGAGCGCCTCGAGCGCCGAGCGCCCGTCGCCCACGTGATCGACGGCGTAGCCCTCGGCGCGCAGGTTCTCGACCACGCCGGCGGCGAGGTGCGGGTCGTCCTCCACCACCAGGATGCGGCCCGCCGTCTCGGCCGGGGAGTTCATGCCCGCTCCCGCGGCGCGGCCGGCCAGATCAGCACGAAGCGCGCGCCCTGGCCGGCGCCACCGCTCTCGGCGCTCACTTTCCCTCCCATCAGCTGCATCATGCGCCGCACGATGTAGAGGCCGAGTCCCGTGCCGTGATAGCTGCCGCCGCCGGGCTGCAGGCGCGTGAACTTCTCGAACAGGCGCGTCGCATCGGCGGGCCGGAAGCCCACGCCGGTGTCGCGCACCGTCAGCTCCACCGTCCCGTCGGCACGCCGTCCGCTGAACTCGATGCTGCCGCCGCCGACCGGTGTGACCGCCGCGAGCGCATTGTCGAGCAGGTTGCGTAGGATGACATCGAGCGCGAGCGGATCGGCGAGCACCACCAGGCCGGGATCGATCTCGACCTTCAGGGCGATGTGCGCCTGCGCGGCGCGCTCCTCTGCCGAGGCGCTGGCGCGGCGCACGGCACTCGCGAGGTCGACGGGTTCGCGGCGCAGCTCGACGCGGCCGCGGTCGAGGCGCGCGCTCTCGAGGATGCGGCTCACCATCCCTTCCATGCGTGCGAGGTCCGCGAGCATGCGCTCGGTGAGCACACGCGTCTGCTCGGCGGATGCCGGGCGCAGCGTGAGGGTCTCGAGCGAGAGCTGCAGGCTCGCGAGCGGTGTCTTGAACTGATGGGAGACCATCGCCAGGAAGTTGTCCTGCTCGATCATCACCAGGGCCTCGGCCCGCAGCGCGCGCGCGATGACCGCGATGCAGGCCAACAGGGCGAGCAGAAAGAACGAGCCCTCCCAGGCGTACTGCTTGATGCGCAGGTGCTCCTCGTTGAGCAGGCTCTGCTCGATCGCAGGACTCGGCCGGGCCCCATCCGGCGTGAGCTGCACGGAGGGCAACAGCGCCTGCACGCGCGTGACCGGCACACCCGCCGCGAGCAGCGTGCGCGCGGCGGCGGCCTGCTGCCGGTAGGCCCGCTGCAGCTCGGCGACCTTCTCCACCGCGTAGCGGTGCTGATCGTAGATCCACCAGACTACCTGCACCGTGCACACGAGCACGAGCACCATGACGGTGATCTGCAGGATGCGCGGGACTCTGGTCGCGCGGAGGGTCATGCGGCGGCCGCGAGTGCCTGCTCGAGGCCTCGGGCGAGTGTGTCGAGATCCGCTTCCCGGTGCGCCAGCGACAGGAAGCAGGCCTCGTAGGCCGAGGGCGGGAAGTAGATGTCCTGGGCGAGCAGCGCGTGGAACAGGCGGCCGTAGCGCGCGCTCGCCGCCTCGCCGAGCGGCGCGGCCGTGCGCGGCGCGCCGGCCTCGTGCAGCGACAGCCAGAACAGCGATCCGGCGCGCACCAGATGCACCGGGAATGGCGCGCGAGAGAGCACCGGCCGCAGCGCCGCTTCGGCCTCGGCGCCGAGCGTCTCGAGCCGCCGCCAGCCGTTCTCGCGCGCGAGCACATCGAGCGTGGCGATGCCGCTCGCCATGGCCACGGGATTGCCCGAGAGCGTGCCCGCCTGATAGGTGTCCCCGT
>JAKCEJ010000262.1 GCA_021838065.1 Pseudomonadota bacterium | reverse complement strand
TTACCCGACCATCCGATTTCGAGTCGGCGCCGTTATGACCGCTTCGGTACCTCTCCCCGGGGTCGGTGATATTATACCTGTATATTTTTGCCTCTGTGGAGTCCGGTTTTGGCGCGAAGACGCATCCACTCACGGCTCGGTCGGACCGCATTCAGGACGGGCACACTCGCGGCGGTCACGGCCATGGCTCTACTGGCGCAGGGCTCGAATACCCGCACGGTGTTCGAGCAGATCCGGGCGCGCGGGGAGCTGCGCGTCGTCACGCTCAACCTGCCCACCTGCTACTACATCGGACCGCAGGGTCCCACCGGCCTCGAGTACGACCTGGCGAAGGATTTCGCCCACGACCTCGGCGTGCGGCTGAAGATCTTCGCGGTCCCGGACGAAGCGGCGCTGCGCGCCGCGATTGCATCGGGCCGCGCGGATATCGCAGCCGCGCAGATCACCGCGAATGCCGCGTGGCGCGCGGTGGGCGATCCGGCCGAGCCCTACGCGGACATCCCACAGCTGGTGATCTACCGCAGCGGCGAGCCCGCGCCGCAGAATCTGCCACAGCTGCAGTACACCCGGCTCGTGGTGCGCTCGGACAGCCCGCAGGAAGATGTGCTCGAGAAGCTGCAACTGGTGGCGCCGTTCCTGAAGTGGCAGGCGACCAACCAGGGCAACACGCCGCTGCAGGATGTCGCTTCCGGCGAGGTCGGCTACGCCGTCGCGGACGAGCGCGCCTACGCATACGCGCATCACTTGTATCCCGACGTACGCGTCGCCTTCGCCCTGCCGCAACGCCGTCCGGTACAGTGGATCGTGCGCCAGGGCGCGCCCGAGCTGCTCCACGCGGTCAATCACTATTTCGATTCGCTGCGCAGCTCCGGGCGGCTCGCCCGGCTGATGCGGCGCGACTCAGGCAACACCGGCACCATCCATTACGAGCGGTCGCGCCTGTTCGAGTTATATTGCGTACAGCGCCTGCCGCGCTATCGCGAGTGGTTCGAGGAGGCCGCACAGCGCTACCACCTCGACTGGCAGCTGCTCGCGGCGATCGGATTTCAGGAATCGCGCTGGAATCCCGCGGCGATCTCCGCCACCGGCGCCGCGGGCGTCATGATGCTGACATCGGACACGGCCGAGGAGATGGGGCTTGCGGATCGGGCCGACGCCAAGGCCAGCATCTTCGCCGGCGCGCGCTATCTGGCCCAGGTAATCAAGATGATTCCGGACCACATCCCGCAGCCCGACCGCACCTGGTTCGCCGTCGCCGCCTACAATGTTGGTTTCGGACACGTCGAGGATGCCCGCGTTCTCGCGCAAAAGATGGGCAAGAATCCCGATTCCTGGGCGGCCGTGCGCGGCGTGCTGCCGCTGCTCACCGACCCGCGCTGGTACGAGCAGACAACGTACGGCTATGCCCAGGGCTGGCAGCCGGTCGAGTACGTCGCCCGAGTGCGCGAGTTTCTGCAGTTGCTCGAGTGGCAGCCTGACAGCGGAGTGCTCGTCCAGACTGCCAACACGAACACCCCGGCACCGGTTGCGGACCTCTCCGGCAGCTGATCCGCGCCCGAGCCGCTCAAGCGCGGCGCATCTCGAAGAACGACCTCAGCAGCGCGGCGCACTCCTCCATCAGTACGCCGCCGAACGCATCGACACGGTGATTGAGCGCCAGCAGCGAGAACAGATTCATGATGCTGCCGGCAGCCCCGGCGCGCGGATCCCATGCGCCGAACACCAATCGCTGCACGCGCGCATGCACGATGGCTGCGGCGCACATCGCGCAGGGCTCCAGGGTGACGTACAGCGTGGTGCCGGTCAGCCGGTACCCGCCGAGCGCCTGACCGCCGCCGCGCAGCGCCTCGATCTCCGCGTGCGCGGTCGGATCATGAGCGCCGATCGGGCGATTCGCGCCCGTCGCGATGATCTGCCCCGCGTGCACCAGCACGGCACCGACCGGCACCTCGCCGGCGCGGCCGGCGCGCTCGGCCTGCTCGATGGCGAGGCGCATGAATTCGATGTCGCTCGCCACGCGCTCACCGCTCATCCGACGGACCGTCCGCCGAGCTCACCCGCGCGTGCAGCCGCCCCTTCGCCAGGCGCGCCTCGATTTCCTCGCCGGGCGCCACGGCGGCGGTGTCCGTCAACAGTGTCCCGTCGGCGCGTGTCACGATGGCGAAGCCGCGCGCCAGCGTCGCCAGGGGGCTGGCGGTCTGCAGCGTGCGTTGCGCCAGATCGACACGGTGCTCCAGCCGCGATAACTCGCCGTTCATGTGCCGCTCTAGCTTCGCCGCCAGCGCCTCGATGCGCGCGGCCAGTTCGCGGGTGAGCCGTTGCGGGGAGTGCGGCACCAGACGCGTCTCGGCTGTCGCAAGTCGATGCCGCGCACCGTGCAGGGTCGCGCGCATTGCAAGCGCGAGCCTCTGCTCCAGGTCATCTAATCGTTGCGCCTGATGCACCAGGCGCAGCCCAGGATGAGCCAGCCTCAGGCGTGCGCCCGCGGCTTCGAAGCGCGCCTCTGAGACGCGCAGCTCGCGGCGCATCGTGGCGCCGATGCGCGCTGCCGTGCGAGCGAGCGCCTCCAGCAGTGTCCCGCGGTCGGGAGCCACCAACTCGGCAGCGCCGGACGGCGTCGGCGCGCGCGCATCGGCGGCGAAGTCGGCGATGGTGAAATCGATTTCGTGGCCGACGCCGCTCACTACGGGCACGAGGCAAGCGCGGATCGCGCGCGCCACGCGCTCGTCATTGAACGCCCACAGATCCTCGAGCGAGCCGCCGCCGCGCGCCAGAATCAGCACGTCGCAGTCGGCACGCGCCGAGGCGAGCCCCAGGGCCTCGACAATCGCGGGCGCGGCCGAGGCACCCTGTACCGGCACCGGGTAGACGCGCACCGCGGCCGGTGGAAAGCGCCGCGCCAGGATATTGAGCACGTCGCGGATCGCGGCGCCGCTCGGCGAAGTGACCACCCCGATGCGGCGCGGAAAGCGCGGCAGCGCGCGTTTCGCCTCGCTCGCGAACAGACCCTCGGCCGCGAGCTTTGCCTTGAGCCGCTCGAACTCCCGCTGCAGCGCCCCGACGCCGGCCTCCTCGAGGTGCTCGACGATGAGCTGATAATCTCCGCGCGGCTCGTAGAGGCTGACCCGGCCGCGCGCGAGCACCTGCTGTCCCGCCTTCGGCGTGAATGCGACCGCGGCATTGCGCATGCGGAACATCGCGCAGCGGACCTGCGCGTCGCGGTCCTTGAGCGTGAAATACCAATGCCCCGAGGCGGGCTGGGACAGGTTCGAGAGCTCCCCTTCCACCCACACCACCCCGAGGCCGCGCTCGAGCAGGACGCGTACTTCCCGGTTCAGCCGTGAGACCGTGAATACGGCATGGCCGGGACCGGCCGCCTCGAACCCGGTCAGATCGGTGCTGGACATGCACGCACCATACCACCGAGGTTTACCCGCAGACGGCCCAAGCGTAAAATTAGCTATGCGAATTCTCGAACAAGCCCTGACGTTCGACGACGTCCTGCTCGTCCCCGCCTACTCCGAAGTGCTGCCCCGCGAGGTGGATCTGTCCACCCAGCTCACGCGGCGCATCCGCCTCAACCTGCCGCTGCTCTCGGCGGCCATGGACACGGTCACCGAAGCGCGCCTGGCGATCACCATCGCCCAGGAGGGCGGCATCGGCATTGTGCACAAGAGCATGAGCATCGAGGCGCAGGCCCGCGAAGTCGGCCGCGTCAAGAAATTCGAAAGCGGCATCATCAAGGATCCGATCACCGTCCCGCCCACCATGACCATCCGCGAAGTGCTCGATCTGACGCACTCGCGCGGGATTTCCGGCGTGCCGGTGGTCCTCGGCAAGAAGGTTGTCGGGATCGTCACGCACCGCGATCTGCGCTTCGAGCAGAAGCTCGACGCCCCGGTCTCCTCGGTCATGACCCCCAAGGAGCGCCTGATCACGGTGCGTGAGACGACGCCGAAGGAGGATGTGCTGGCGTTGCTGCACAAGCACCGCATCGAGAAGGTGCTGGTGGTCAACGGTGATCAGGAGCTCGCCGGCATGATCACCGTCAAGGACATCCAGAAGGCGAAGGAATTCCCCCGCGCCTGTAAGGACGAGGGGGGACGGCTGCGCGTCGGAGCCGCTGTCGGCACCACGGCCGATACCATGGACCGCGTGGCGGCGCTGCGGGACGCGGGCGTCGATCTCGTCGTAGTCGACACCGCTCACGGTCACTCGCGCGGGGTCATCGACACGGTTGCGCGCATCAAGAAGCGCTGGCCCGACCAGCAGGTGATCGCCGGCAACATCGCGACCGTCGAGGCCGCGCGCGCCCTGGTGGACGCTGGCGCCGATGCCGTCAAGGTAGGCATCGGCCCGGGCTCGATCTGCACCACGCGCATCGTTGCCGGGGTCGGCGTGCCGCAGATCTCCGCGGTGGCCAACGTCGCCGAGGCGCTGCGC
>JAKCEJ010000261.1 GCA_021838065.1 Pseudomonadota bacterium | reverse complement strand
GGCACCATCGTCATGGTGCATGGCCACAACGGGTGGCTGTTCACGGACAAGGGCGGTGGCTGGGAATACCCGGCGTTCTGGACCATCAGTTTGGTCGCATTGACGCTGCTCGGTGATGGTGCGTTCGCGCTGCGCCCGACGACTCGCACAGGCTGAACGGCCGGCCGGAGAACAGCACACCGGCACGGCGCGTAAAAACGCGACCGTGCCGGTGTCGCCGGTCAGGCTAGGCGGGATCCTCGCCGGTGAGGAATTCGCGCATCAGCGTCAGCAGCGTCTCGGCCCGGATCGGCTTGCTCAGAATCCGCAATTGCGGGTCGGGTGCAAGGCCGCGGATCGCGCTCGACGTGTCGCCCGTAACCAAAATGGCCTTCAACTGCGGGCCGAGTCGCTCGCGCAGCGCGCTGATGACCTGGATGCCGGTTTGATTCGGGCCCAGATGATAATCGGTCATCAGCAAATCGAACCGTGCCCCGCCCTTGACCGCTGCCAGTGCTTCCTCTGCCGAACCGACCGGGATCACTTGGTAGCCCTCGACCCTGAGCAGCATGCGCGTCGCATCGCGCACGCTAGGATCGTCTTCGACGAGCATCACACTGGGCCGGCCGCCGCTCGCTTGCGGAACCGCGCCACCGGAGTTCTCCTCACTTTGCGCCACCGCAACAGTTGCCTGCGGTCCGGCGGCCGGCAGCAGCAATGAGAACGTCGAGCCCGCGCCGACTCGCGAACTGACGTCGATTCTCAGGCCGAGCAGTTGAATAATCCGCTTGACGATGGAAAGCCCAAGTCCGTAGCCGTCGCGTGAGGTATTGGCTCCTACCCCGACCTGGTAGAACTCGTCGTAGATCAACGTGAGTTGATCGGCTGGAATTCCAATGCCCGTGTCGCAGACATCGAGGCGGACCGCCGCCTCGCCGAGCGACATGCAACGCAATGCCACCGTGCCAGAGCGCGTATATTTCACGGCGTTCGACACCAGGTTGCGCACCACCTGCTCGACTAACGCCGGGTCGCTGCGCACCCAGACGTTCGCCGGATTCGTCTCCAAGGTCAGGCCCTTGCCGGCTGCGACGCTGGAGAACTCCCGGCGGATTTCCTCGCAGATCCGCGCCAGTGAGAAATCGATGATCTCCGGTTTGATCGCACCGGACTCGAGCTTGCTGATGTCGAGCAGCGCATTGAGCAGTCGCGACATCGCGCCGATCGCCTTCTCCTGCTGCGAGAGCGCCTCGGTGAGCAGAGGATCGTGGACGGTTCGGCGCAACGTGCCGTTGAGCAGCGCGAGCGCCTGCAGCGGTTGGCGCAGATCATGGCTTGCCGTCGCCAAGAAGCGGCTCTTGCCCTGATTGGCACGATCGGCGCTCTCGCGCGCCAAATCGGCGAGCTCGCGAGCCTCTTCGGCCACGGCCCGCGCGGCAATCAGTTCCTTCTGAATGCGCTGCCGATCGCTGACGTCACGGATCGCGGCGACGACGAGCGTCTCGCCACCGTCGACGACGGGGCTGAGACTGATCTCCACGGGAAATTCGGAAGTATCACGCCGCAGTCCGTAGAGTTCGAGATTCTGACCCATGGGTCGCGCCCGCATATGGGCGCGGTAACTGGCGCGGTGCTGGAGGTGACGGGTCCTGAATCGCTCGGGGAGCAGCGTCTCGATGGGCTTTCCGACGATCTCCTCGCGGGTATATCCGAAGAGCGCAAAGACCTGACGGTTGACGAACCGCACCAGTCCGCTGGCATCGACGATGATCATGGCGTCAGGTGCTGCTTCGAGCGCACTGCGCGCAAGTTCTGGGGGCGTCAAGCGCATGCGGAGCGCTTCCTTTTGTGTTCCCTGAAATGACCTGATCAGCTCGGGCGTCTGCGCTGTGGCGGCCGGCCTCGCCGATAACCACTGCGACGCGCGTCGCGGTGCTTCCGTTCGATTCGCCTCGGTGTCTCCGTGGGTCGATCGTCGAAATATACCGATACCAAGCATACTTTTTTTTGATCCGGCTGCGCAAATGCGATTTGGACACACTCTCGTACAGACCGCTCATCGCGGGCACAAACCGGAACTGCGGTCGGACGAAGGAAGAACCCTGCCGAATGAGTCGGCCTCGCACCGGTGGTATGCCCTCAGGCGATCATCCTCGTTGCGAATCTTGCGTTTCGTCTGTTTTCGTGTCGCGCATGTCTACAAACGAGCCCTCCCTGTGACTTATGGTCCGTACATCTACGAAGACGAACCCGCGAACCTAAGTGGCAGCATGCCAAGCCTGCACGGATCGAGGGATACGCGGTGGGAAGCTCGATCGTCCTTGGACTCGGTAACATTCTGCTCAGCGACGACGGCGCGGGAGTGCATGCGGCACAGACGCTGATCCAGCGTCTCCCGGAAGCGTCAGGGGTTCGTGTCCTCGATGCCGGAACCCTCAGTTTCACGCTGCTCGGACTCCTCGAGGACGCCGATCGCCTCATCGTTTTCGATGCGGGGGACTTCGGTGCCGACCCCGGCGCCGTGCGCTGCCTTGAATCCGACACGTTGGATGGCTTCCTCGCCGATGTGACGCGCAAACGCTCAGTCCATGAAGTCGGACTCGCAGATCTGCTCGACATGGCACGGTTGCGCGAGATCTTGCCACGGCAACGCGCACTCATCTGCATCCAGGCGTACGACCTCGGCTGGGGGCTCGAGCCGAGCGTCTCTGTTCGCGCGGGGATACGGCAGGCCACTGATGAAGCTCTGCGCCTCCTTGAGCAGTGGCAGTCATGAGCGCTCTGGGTGACATTCCGATTCACGTCGAGCCGGCAGTCGCCCAATCGGCGGGCCGCACGCTCGGCGTCGGGCTGGGGGCGATTCTCTCGGAACTCGCCACGCTGCTCGAGGCGTTGCGCTCTACGGGCGAGGAGGGCGCGATCGACCTGCATAGCCTGCCGTTGGGTCCGAATGATGTAGACCGCCTGCAGTGCATCCTCGGCAGCGGTGAAGTCGATATCCGCATCGACGCTAACGGCGAGAGCCGTATTCGCGAGACGGCGGTATCCGGCCTCTGGTGGACGGAACATCGTGATGCCGCGGGCGAGCCGCTCGCCGTCCTGATTGAAGTCGCCCGCGTACCGAGCATCCTGATGGCGGCGGACGACGACCTTGCGCTAGGAGCGGTGCGGCTGCGAACCGTCGCCGCAGCGCAATTCTCACCACCCGGGGAGACCGCGCATGACACGACCTGATACCGAGCTCACGATTGGCGAGCTGCTCGATCGCAATGGCGTCAGCCGCCGCAGCTTCATCAAATACTGTACGGCGATGGCCTCGCTGCTCGCGCTGCCGCCGCTCGCCGCTCGCGCGATGGCCGCGCAGCTGCGCGCCGCCCACCGACCGTCCGTCATCTACCTGTCATTCCAGGAGTGCACCGGCTGCCTGGAGTCCCTGACCCGATCGTTCGCACCGACCGTCGAGAACCTCATCTTCAACGTCATCTCCCTCGATTACGATGACACGCTGATGGCCGCTGCCGGAGTGCAAGCCGAGCAGGCGCGCGCGCAGGCCATGGAGGCGAACTACGGCAAGTACTTGCTCGTGGTCGACGGGGCGGTCCCGACTGCCGACGGTGGTGTGTATCACTGCGCTGCCGGCCGCTCCGGCATCGACATCCTCACCGAGTGCGCCAAGGGCGCCGCCGCGATCGTCGCGGTCGGGACCTGCGCCTCATTCGGCGGCCTGCCGTTCGCAGATCCGAACCCGACCGGTGCCCGCGCGATTTCCTCGTTGGTGCCGGGAAAGCCCGTGGTCAATGTATCGGGCTGTCCGCCGATTCCGGAAGTCATTGCCGGGACGCTCTTGCAGTACGTGACTACGGGGCGGGTGCCGGACCTCGATGAGCATCTGCGGCCGACGGTGTTTTACGGCAATAGCATTCATGACCGCTGCTACCGACGTCCATTTTACGATCGCGGCGAATTCGCCAAGACCTTCGATGACGAAGGCGCTCGCAACGGTTGGTGTCTGTACGAACTCGGCTGCAAGGGGCCGACCACCTACAACGCCTGCGCAACGCTGAAATGGAACAACGCGGTGAGCTTCCCGATCCAATCTGGCCATCCATGTCTCGGCTGCGCAGAACCTGATTTCTGGGACAGGGGCAGTTTCTACAGCCCGATCCCCACCGCGCGCTGGGGCAAAGCGGGCGAGGTGAGCCCGGCGCAAGCCGGTACGCTCGCGGCCGTTGCGGCGCTCGCCGGCGCGGCGATCGGCGCCGGCAGCGTCGTGTTGGCCCGCAAGCGAATCAAGCGGCACAAGCGCACCAAGAGTCACGATTCCGAAAAAGGCAACGAGGAGTAGCACCATGGACCTCGTCGATTTCGCACGTGGACCCGCCTTGAAGGTGGCGTTCGTGGTCTTCTTCATCGGGGTGCTCTGGCGCCTCGTGAATGTGATTCTGCTGCGGCACGGTCGAATGCTGAGCGAGCCG
>JAKCEJ010000260.1 GCA_021838065.1 Pseudomonadota bacterium | reverse complement strand
GTTCATCAATATCAACGTGGCCTTACTTGCGGACCGCAGCCGCGGGCGCCGCCGCCGGCTTGGCGCCACCGCCGCCCTCGGAGCTCGGCATGCGCGCGCCGCTCACCAGATAGGCGTGCAGATCGCTCGCGAAGTTGCGCAGCGCGTCCTGCAGCGCCTTGTTGCGGCCGAGCAGCCAGTTGTAGCCCCACACCGCCGGCACCGCCGCGGCGAGGCCAAGGGCGGTCATGATCAGCGCCGAGCCGACCGGGCCTGCGACCTTGCCGATGCTCGCCTGGCCGGCGAGCCCGATGTTGATCAGCGCGTTCATCACGCCCCACACCGTGCCAAAGAGGCCCACGAACGGGGCCGAGGAGCCGACCGTTGCGAGCAGCCCCAGGCCGCGGGTCATGTTGTTGCCGACCTGCTCGACCGAGCGCGTCAGCGACATCGTGATCCACTCGTGCAGGTCGATGCGGTCCGTCAGACGCCCGTCGTGGTGCGACATGGCGCGCAGACCGTCTTCCGCGATGACACGGAACTCATTGTCCTTCTTCAGCTTCTCCACGCCTTCCTTGATGGAGGGCGCGGACCAGAAGGACTTCTCCGTGGCGCGCGCGGCCTTCTTCAGGCGGTGCTGGTCCCAGAGCTTGGTGAAGATGATGTACCAAGTCGCCAGCGACATCACAACCAGCAGAAGCATCACGGACTTGTCGATGATACTGCCGTTGTTCCACACGCCGGTGATGCCGTACGGATTGTTGACGGATGCGGTAGCTTGGATAGCCATAGATTTCCTCAGATCACAAATAAGCCGCGTTGGATGGCGGACGTCGGAGTTTCAAGGGACGGGTGCATTAGAAGTCGTTCAGCTGGAACTTGATCGGCAGATGGCCGCAGTAGTTGATCGGCCGGCCATTGGCCTTCTCGGGAATCCAGTGCCCGGAGGTGGCGCGCGCGTAGCGCATCGCGGCACGATCCAGACGCGGGCTGCCCGAGGAGCGGATGATGCGCGGCTCGGCCGAGAGCCGCCCGTTCGGGCCGACGCAGACCTCGACGATGGCCGTGCCCTGCTCGCCGAGGCGCTGCGAGGACTGCGGGTAGTAGTCCTGCGTGGCAGGGAAATCCCCCGCCGGGCTGAGCGGCGAGTAGCGCATCACCACCGGCGCGGGCGGGGCCGCGCGCACCACGTGCTTGACCACGGTGATGGCGTGGCTCTCGGCGGCCTGCGGCACATTGATCTGGATGATCGGCGGCGGCACCTGCACCTGCTGCTGCACCAGCTGTGGCGGGGGCGGCGGGGGCGGCGGCAGGTGCTTGCGGACCTGACGCACGATCGTCGTCTTCAGCGGCGGGGCGACCATACTCACCATGCGGGTCGCGAGCCCTGCCTCGAGCGCCCAGAAGATGAACACGTGCAGCACGATGATGGCTGCCAATACGGCCGTGCGGCGGGTAAAGAATTGTGTGTCGTGTACGTAAGCGCTCATGTGTAAATGCTGAGGCGTCGCTGTTGCCTATCCGAAAACACCGGAACGAAACGAGAGTGGCGCAAGGTAGCGGTCTTTCTACCTGCCCGCAAGCGGCTCAATCCGGACCCGTGCTGGCCGGCGGCGGTGCCGCCGGAATCGTACGTTAGTACACGTGCGGACTGCCCTAGCGGGCTGGCGCTCGTGTGGCTCAATCCCCCTGTCTGCTTCGGTTTCACGGCGACTCGAGGGCGGAAAGCCAAGCGTGCGCGCCATGCGCATCCGAGGATGCGGGCGCCAACTGTAACCGCTACCACTCGCGCTGACAACTGCGCGGGATGACGTTTCCGAGGACTGGAGCGGGTCAGCATGGAGGCGGACGGCTAGCGGGAGCTCGGCCGAGGCGGAGTCACGGCCGTGACCGCGCCGCGCGCGGCGCTGCCGACCAGATGCGCGTACTTGGCCAGCACGCCGGCCGGCGGGTTTTTGCGGGGTTTCCATGCGGCGCGGCGGCGGCGCAGCTCCGCCGCCGACAGCTCGACCTGCATCTGCCGCTTGCGCGCATCGATGGTGATGCGATCGCCGTTGCGCAGCAGGCCGATCGGCCCGCCCACGGCCGCCTCGGGCGCAATGTGCCCGACGACGAAGCCATGACTGCCGCCGGAGAAGCGCCCGTCGGTGATCAATGCGACCTGGTCGCCGAGGCCGCGGCCCACGATCGCGCCGGTGGGCGAGAGCATCTCGCGCATGCCGGGCCCGCCCTTGGGCCCTTCGTTGCGGATCACGATCACCTCGCCGGGACGCACGCGTCCGGCCAGAATGGCCTGCGTCGCCTGCTCCTCCCCGTCGAACACACGCGCCGGCCCCGTGAAGCGCTCGCCCTCCTTGCCCGTGATCTTGGCCACTGCGCCTTCCGGCGCGAGGTTGCCGTGCAGGATGACCAGGTGGCTGTCCTTGCGCAGCGGGTCGGCGAGAGGACGGACGATGTCCTGACCGGGCGGATAGTCCGTCGCGACGGCGAGGTTGTCCGCCACGGTGCGTCCGGTGACGGTCAGGCAATCTCCGTGCAGCAGCCCGCCCTCGAGCAGGCGCTTCATCAGCGGCTGGATGCCGCCGATCGCCACCAGCTCGGACATCAGGTACCGGCCGCTCGGTTTCAAGTCCGCCAGGACCGGCACGCGCCGCCCGATTCGGGTGAAATCCTCAAGCGCGAGGCGCACCCGCGCCTCGTGTGCGATCGCCAGCAGGTGCAGCACGACGTTGGTCGAGCCGCCGAGCGCGATGGCCACCGTAATGGCATTCTCGAAGGATTTTCGGCTGAGGATGTCGCGCGGGCGCAGCCCGGCGCGGATCAGCTGCACCACCGCCTCGCCGGCGCGCCGGCAGTCGGCGGCCTTCTCGGCGCTCACGGCCTCCTGGGCCGAGCTGCCCGGGAGCGAGAGCCCGAGCGCCTCGATGGCCGAGGCCATGGTGTTGGCCGTATACATGCCGCCGCAGCTGCCCGGCCCCGGAATGGCGGTGCGCTCGACCTCGAGCAGCTCGCCGTCGGAGATCTTGCCCGCCGCGTGCGCGCCCACGGCCTCGAACACCGTGACGATATCGCGCCGCTTGGCGCCCGGGCGGATGGTGCCGCCGTAGACGAACACCGAGGGCCGGTTCAGGCGCGCCATCGCCATGGCGCAGCCGGGCATGTTCTTGTCGCACCCGCCGATGGCCACGAAACCGTCGAAGCCCTCGGCGCCGACCACCGTCTCGATCGAGTCGGCGATCACTTCGCGCGAGACCAGCGAGTAGCGCATGCCCGGGGAGCCCATCGAGATGCCGTCGGACACCGTGATGGTGTTGAAAAGCACGCTCTTGCCGCCGGCCGCATCAGCCCCCTGCGCCGCCTCGCGTGCCAGCTCGCCGATGTGCATGTTGCAGGGAGTGACATTGGCCCAGGTCGAGGCGATGCCGACCTGCGGCTTGGCGAAATCGCCATCCTGAAAACCCACGGCGCGCAGCATCGCGCGCGCCGGTGCCCGCGTGGTCCCCTCCACCACCTGCCGCGAATACGCGCGGGGGTCCAGATTGTCTTTCTTGTTCACAGCCATCTATTGTTTCGTAGTCTGACGACAGAATGATGAAAATCCATACGCTGGGACGCCAAATCGACGAGCCGTGCCTCTCGCCGCGACGAGCCGTGCAGCACGCTTACCCGAAACGCTCGCGCAGCAGCCGATAGAGCGCTCGAACACACTGCGCTTCGGCGCCGACCGGACGTCCGGGGCGCTCCTTGGCGTTCCACGCATACAGATCTATGTGCACCCAATCAGTGCTGCTCGAGACGAAGCGCCTGAGAAACAACGCGGCGATGATCGAGCCGGCGAATGGCGTGGATGCGACATTGCCGAGATCGGCAATTTTGCTCGCGAGGTCCTCCTCGTAGCCTTGCCACAACGGCATCGGCCAGACCGGGTCGGCCTCCTCCTCACCGATATCGCGCAGCCGCTCGCCGAGGGCGCGCCGGTTGCTGTAGAGGGCGGGCAACTCTGGCCCGAGCGCCGTGCGCGCCGCTCCCGTGAGGGTGGCCAGATCAATGATGAGCTCGGGGCGTTCCTCCTCGGCCGCCGTCAGCGCATCGGCCAGCACCAGCCGTCCCTCCGCATCGGTGTTGCCCACCTCGACCGTCAGGCCCTTGCGCGAGCGCAGCACGTCGCTCGGCCGGTACGCGCCAGCCCCCACGCTGTTCTCCACTGCGGGGATGAGCACGCGAAGCTGCAGGGGCGCATCGAGGCGCATCAGCAAATCCGCCAGCGCGAGCGCACAGGCCGCCCCGCCCATGTCCTTTTTCATCAGCGCCATCGCGCTCGCCGGTTTCAGATCGAGCCCGCCGGTGTCGAAGCACACCCCCTTGCCGACTAGGGTGACCCGCGGGGCGTCCTTCGCGCCCCAGCGCAGGTCGATCAGGCGCGGCTCGCGCATGCTGCCGGCGCCGACGGCGCGCAGCAGCGGGAAGCCGGCGAGCTCCCCGCCGCTAAGCACCTG
>JAKCEJ010000259.1 GCA_021838065.1 Pseudomonadota bacterium | reverse complement strand
GGGTCTCCTGGCTGGCTGGGTCCGTCGTCGACCGGATGCCCGTGATCAGCCGGTCGGCGCGCAAATTGGTCAAAAAGGTCATTCAGCCGATCCGCAGGGCCCAGCGTAGGGGCCCGCTTGCATGCTTTAGCATCCTCGTGTCCCGGTGCCCTCGCGCGTGACGTGGGTCGCACTCCGCGGCACTGAGCGCGGCATTTTGCGGGCCGCGCCCTGGGACGCTGGAAGTATGCCATAGCCCCTGGGGCGGGAGACGCCGATGCGCGACACGCCGCGAGCCTCTACAATCACCGTTCTACCCCTGCGTCGGTTGTAAAATACTCATGTCCGATGATCCCACCCTGGACGCCCTGCGCGCGGCGATCGAGAGCTACGTCGAGCCCTACCTGCACCAGAGTCTGCGGGAGGCCGGCGCGCTGCGCGATCTGTCCACCTCACCCGAGGGGTACACGGCCCACATCGTGCTCGGCATGCCGGTCGGGGGTTATCAGGAGACCCTCGCGGCGGCCCTCGGCGCGCACCTGGCGGCCGCCGGCGTGCACGCGTCGGTGCGGTTTACCGTTGAAGCGCAGATTCGCGCGCACACGGTGCAGCGGCCGCTGCAGCCGCTCGCGGGCATCAAGAACGTGGTGGCGGTGGCCTCCGGCAAGGGCGGGGTGGGCAAGTCGACGGTGGCGGCCAATCTGGCGCTCGGCTGGGCCGCCCAGGGCGCCCGGGTCGGGGTGCTCGATGCGGATATCTACGGCCCCAGCCAGCCGCTGATGCTGGGGCTGGCCGGTCAGCGGCCGAACTCGCCCGACGGCCAGCACATCATCCCGCTGCGCAACCACGGCATCGTGGCGATGTCCATCGGCTTCATGGTCGATGCCGAGCAGCCCATGGTCTGGCGCGGCCCCATGGTGACCCAGGCGCTGCAGCAGCTGCTCTCGCAGACGCAGTGGGGCGAGCTCGACTACCTGGTGGTCGACATGCCCCCGGGGACCGGGGATATCCAGCTCACGCTTGCCCAGAAGGTGCCGGTGGCCGGCGCGGTGATCGTCACCACCCCGCAGGACATCGCGCTCGCCGATGCGCGCAAGGGTCTGAAGATGTTCGAGAAGGTCTCCGTGCCGGTGCTCGGCATCGTCGAGAACATGAGCCTGCACGTATGCTCGAACTGCGGACACGTCGAGCACATCTTCGGCGCCGGCGGCGGGGCGCGCATGGCCGAGCAGTACGGCGTGCGGCTGCTCGGGGAGCTGCCGCTCGATGCGCTCGTGCGCGAGGAGGCCGACGGCGGACGGCCGACGGTGGTGGCCGAGCCCGGCTCGGCGCGCGCCGAGGCGTATCTGCAGATGGCCCGCCGCATCGCCGGAGCGCTCGCCACGCGGCCGCTCGACCGCAGCGGCATGTTTCCGAAGATCGTCGTCGAGAAGAGCTGACGCGCTGGGGCCTGTCGGATCTGACGCTGCAAGTGATCTGACGGGTGAGGCCTCGGGCCGCAGCGCGCCCCAATGCTGGGGCCGATCAAGAACGGCTGAACTCCTGGCCGATACCGTGTTTGTCGAGGGTATCATTGGCGCATGAGCATCAAATCGGATAACTGGATCCGCCGCATGGCGCGCGAGCATGGCATGATCGAGCCGTTCGCGCCCGAACAGGTTCGCTACGTCGACGGTCAGAAGATCGTCTCGTACGGCACATCGAGCTACGGCTACGACGTGCGTTGTGCGAGCGAGTTCAAGATATTCACCAACATCAACTCGACGATCGTCGATCCGAAGCGTTTCGACGAGAAGAGCTTCGTTAATCTCGAGGCGGACGTGTGCGTCATCCCGCCCAACTCCTTCGCGCTGGCGCGCACCGTGGAGTATTTCCGGATTCCGCGCAACGTGCTGACGGTTTGCCTCGGGAAGTCGACGTACGCGCGGTGCTTCCGCGGTGACACGCGTGTTGCGTTGGTGGACGGCGAGGCGCCGACGCTGGAGGACATGGCGCGCCGGCACGATTCCGGTGCGCTCTTCTGGGGCTACAGCGTGGGTCCGAACGGGCGGATCATCGCGGCGCTTCTCGATTGCCCGCGCTACATCGGCCGGGATGCGCTGCTCGAGATCGAGCTGGATAATGGCGAGCGCATTCAGGCCACCGCGGATCATGAGTTCATGCGCCGCGACGGGCGGATGGCCGAGGCGCATGCGCTGCGCCCGGGCGATGCGCTCATGCCGCTGTATCGCGAACTCGTCAGGGGCTGCGAGGCGGTTTATCAGCCGATGGACGGCCATGTGCACCGTGCCGGCCGTCTGGCCGGTGAGTCGACTGCCTCGCACGGCCCCAACGCGGATGAGCCGGGCACCCAGCCCCGCCGCTTCCCGCCGGGCGTCGCGCATCGGCGCGGCACTCCCGCCTACCGCAATCACCAGATCGTCGCGATTCGCGAGTTGCCCGGCGACCACGACGTCTATTGTCTGAGCGTGCCTGAAGCCGGTAACTTTGCCCTCCAGGCCGGTGTCTTCGTCCACAATTGCGGCATCATCGTGAACGTGACGCCCCTGGAGCCGGAGTGGGAAGGGCACGTCACGCTGGAGTTTTCCAACACGACGCCGCTGCCGGCGAAGATCTACGCCAACGAGGGCGTGGCGCAGATGCTGTTCTTCGAGTCCGACGAGGTGTGCTCGACCTCGTACAAGGATCGCGGCGGGAAATATCAGGGCCAGCGCGGCGTGACGCTGCCGAAGACCTGAGGCGGCGCGCCTCAGGTGCGCTTGAACGCCCGGATGTTGAGCGAGAAGAGCGTGCTGTCGCCGCGGTGCTGCTCGAGGCGCACCGGCAGGTATTCGAGCGACGGGGCGAGCCACATGTAGGTGGTGCGGCGCGCCTTGGCATGGTGGCTGGTGTAGAGCACGGTCTGCAGCTTGCCGAGCGGGGTGTCGAGCGTCGCCTCGCCGCGGCGCACGAACTCGAACTGGTTGATCACGTCGGTGTTGAGCATCCAGAAGCTCGGCGGCGGCTTGCCGGCGAGAAACGCCATCATCAGCGCGATCTGCACCGAGCCGGGATCCTGCGTGCCCGGCTCGAGCTTCAAATCGATATGCTTCTTCTTCGCGGTGCCGCTGACGCGCCCGCTCGTCCAGTCGAAGCGCACGTCCTCCGGGGGCCCGCCGCCCTGGGAGCGGAAACTGAGCGGCTGGATCTGGCCGTCCACGAGCCGGAAGCGGCTCTCCTGGGTGATGGCGTGAGGCAGGAACAGCGCGAACAGGCCGTGGGCGTGATCCACCGAGCTGTAGCGGTATTCACCCGGCGCCGTCTCGGCGAGGGTGAGGGTCGATTCGCCGGCCGTGATGCCGTGCCAGGCGACGGAGTAGGTGGCCACGAAGGTCGGCGGCTTCAGCGCTGCGCCCGGCTGCGCCGGGGCTTGGGCCGCCGCGAGACCTGGCGCGGGACCGGCCAGCAGCATCAGGCAGGCGCCGGCCAGTGCGGCCCGGGACGGCGCGGCAAGTCGATTACGCATCGAAATCCTCAAGCAGCGGTTGCTCAAGCGGCTGACCGTCGAGCCAGGGGCGCTCCTCGCGCCACTCGAGGCGCCCGTCGGCCCGCCAGCCGATCACCCGCGGGTAGATGATGTGCTCGGTCGCCTGAACACGCGCTGAGAGCGTCTCCTCGCTGTCCCCGGGGCGTACGGCGATCCTAGACTGCAACACCCGCGGCCCGCCGTCGAGTTCGGAAGTTACGAAGTGCACGGTCGCGCCGTGCACGCGGTCGCCGGCCTCGAGCACCCGCCGGTGGGTATGCAGGCCCGGATACCTCGGCAGCAGCGACGGATGAATGTTGAGGATGGCGCCGGCGCGGGCGGTCACGAAGGAGGGCGACAGGATGCGCATGAAGCCGGCCAGCACGATCAGCTCGGCGCCGGCATCCGCGAGCGCCGCCGCGGCAGCCGCTTCGAACTGCTCCCGCCGCGCCGCCCCCGGCCAGGGGATCGCCCGCGCCGGGATGCCGTACTCGCGGGCCGTACCGAGGCCGGCCGCCTCGGGCCGCTCTGAGATCACCACGGCGACCTCGGCCGCAATGTGCCCCGCGCGGCACTGGCACGCAATCGCCGCCATGTTCGAGCCACGGCCGGAGATCAGGATCCCGAGCCGCAGTGCCGGGCGGGTGCTCAATCGATTACGACACCGCGCGTGCCGGCGCGGATCTCGCCGATGAGGCGAGCCGGCTCGCCGTGCGCGGTGAGAAATTCGAGCGCGGCGGCCTCGTGCCCGGCCGGCACGATCACCACCATGCCGATGCCGCAGTTGAACGTGCGGTACATCTCGGCCGGATCAATGCGGCCGGCGCGCTGCAGCCAGTCGAACACCGGGTCCTCGGGCCAGTTGCGCCGCTTCAGCACCGCCTCGAGCCCATCGGGCAGCACCCGGGGGATGTTGTCCGTCAGCCCGCCGCCGGTGATGTGCGCGAGCGCGCGCACGGGCACGGTGCGTGCCAGCGCAAGCACCGGTTTGACGTAGATGCGCGTCGGCGCGAG
>JAKCEJ010000258.1 GCA_021838065.1 Pseudomonadota bacterium | reverse complement strand
GTCATGCTCGATCGACAGCTCCTGCACCGCCCGGCGCATCGCCTCCGCCGCCGCGTGCGCACCCGCACGGTCGGTGTCGTAGAGGATCACACCGAACTCCTCCCCGCCGTAGCGCGCGACCAGATCGAGCGGCCGGCGCGCGCAGCGCTGAATCGCCTGCGCCGCCTGGCGCAGCGCCGCATCGCCGGCCTGATGGCCGTAGCGGTCGTTGTAGGCTTTGAAGTAATCGATGTCCATCAGCAGAATCGACAGCGCCCGCGCATCGCTCGTGGCCTGGCGCCACAGCCGCGCCAGGCTCTCATCGAACATGCGGCGGTTCTTGGTCCAGGTGAGCACGTCCTGCTGCGCGAGCTCGCCGATCAGCTCGCCCTCGAGGAAGCTGCGCCGGGCGTGCCTCTCGATCAGCCGCGCCGCGACCGCGCAGGTGAGCAGCGTCGTCAGCAGGAAGGCCGCGGTGCGCAGCGCCACCTGCGGCGGCAGATGAAACAGATGCGCCGCGAGCAGCTCGGCCGCGCAGGCGAGCGCCGCGGCGAACAGCCCGGCCCGAAACGGCAGGCCCGAGAAATACAGCGGACCAATGATCAGCAGCGGCAGCACGATCAGCGCGTCGAGCTCGCCCAGCGCGGCGGCGTGCACCGACTGCATGGCGACCAGCACGTTGCGCAGCGGCACCAGCACCCAGGCGAAGGGCAGATAGAGCCGCTCGTAGAGGCGGCTCCAGGCGAGCCACAGCAGCACGAGGCTCGGGCCGACGATCCCGGCGACCACTCCGTTCACCGGCAGCGGCAGGGGCATGCCGGCGATGAGCCGCTCGGCGCCGCGCAGCGCGATCAGCAGCGCCGTCAGCGTACAGGCGAAGCGCACGATGGTGCGGCTGTTGCGCAGCGCACTGCGCACGAATTGCGCCTCGAGCGGCGCGGCAAAGCGGGACCTCGGCGGGTCCTTCTGCAGTTCCGCCGCGTAAATCGAGTCCGGTATCGCTTCGAGGCTCAGCCGCAAGGTCATAAGTGAAAAAGATTAGGTCAGGCGCGCGATGCCCGCCGTGAACGGGCGCAAGATCTGGCGGGCGGCGCGCCCGCCTGCCCAGCGCGCCGCAGCATCTCATAAACCCAGTAAAATCAGTTTGTTATGGCTTTATCTGCCCGCGGATCTCGCCGGCCGGATGGCGCTTGCTGTGCACGTTGAGATACAGATCACCCGCCAGGAACGCCCGGTACTGGGCGCCGGTGAGCTTCGCCCCCGGCGGCACCCGCCAGGTATGCGCCGCGCTGTGCCGCAGCACGATGATGACCGGCCCATTGGCGCCGGCTGCGGCCTCGTGGATATGGGCCATGAACGCCTTGACCCCATGCGTGACCACCTCGCCGCTCACCTTGTGGTCCGGCATCACTGAAATGACCGCCTCGCCCGTAGCCGCGGTCTTCACCGGCGGTACTTCCTGGGCGCCCGTGAGCCGCACGTGC
Source organism: Pseudomonadota bacterium (assembly GCA_021838065.1). Lineage (GTDB taxonomy): Bacteria > Pseudomonadota > Gammaproteobacteria > Steroidobacterales > Steroidobacteraceae > 13-2-20CM-66-19. The sequence continues at coordinate 3,052 of JAKCEJ010000258.1, read as the reverse complement.
ACCGTCGTGGCGCTCGCCAACCCGATCCCGCCCGCGAGCAGCGCAACTGCCCCGAGTCGCTGAATAGTCTTCATGATGATGTGCCCCGAGCGTGGCCGTCGAGTGCGTGAAACTTAGCACTTGCGCGCGCGTGCGTCACCGTCCCGAGCGGCCCCTGGGATGCGCATCACGCGCGCGCCGGGAAGGCCGGGCCGCGCCGCTCATGCCGCGGGTCTCGCATCCTTGCCTGAGCGCAGCAGAGGCACGAACACCACCAGGGCCAGTGCCTGGGTGAGGACGGCCAGCAACTCCACCTCCGGAAGCGAGCGGGAGTAGAGCGCGCCGATGAGCGTCGCGCCCGCCAGCCAGGCGAGTCCGTACGCGGCGCTGAACACCCCGTAGGCCAGCCCCCGGCGCGCCGCTGGCGCGAGGTCGGCGACGGCGGCGCGCATCGTGGACCCATGCAATCCGACGACCGTGCCCCACAGCACCCCGCCCCACCAGACCTGCACCGGCGCGGTGGAGAAAGACAGCAGGGGAATCACCGCGGTCAGCGGCAGCACGATGATCAGGCTGGCGAGCCCGATCCGGTCGTAGGCGTAACCCGCCCCGAGCGCCGCCAGCGCCGCGGCGGCCATTGCGGCCGCGTACAAAATAGGAATCGCATCAGGGGCGAGCACGTGGCGGACTTCCAGGTGATAGGAGATCACCCCGAAGGTGGCAAACCCCAGCATCGAGATCGCCGTGAATGCGCTGTAGCGCCAGAACCGCCCCGGCAACGGCGCCGGGACGTGCTGCTGCGCTGCGGCGCCGGGGAGCGCATCCGGCAAGTCCGTTTCATAGTCCTGGGGCCGGGGCACTCGGCGGCGCAGCCAGGCGAGCAGCGCAAGCGCCCCGAGTCCGGGGATCAGCAGCACCCGCAATGCCGCTCGGAAACTGCCGAGCGCGGTCATCAGGGCCACCACCAGCGGTCCGGCGAGCGCTCCGGTCTGATCCAGCAGCTCATGCAGGGCAAATGCGCGGCCGCGCCGCTGCCGGCCGCCTGCGTGCGACAGCATGGTGTCACGGGCCGGCGTGCGCACCGCCTTGCCGAAGCGCTCGGCGATCACCAGCGCCGACGCCTGACCCAGCGTGGCCGAGAACGACAGCAGCGGCACAGCCACCACCGTCATGACGTAGCCGGCGATCGACCACGTCCAATACCGGCGGGTCTTGTCCGCGAGCGGACCGGTGAACAGGCGCAGCACGAGGGCGACAGCCTCGCCGGCGCCGGTGACCAGCCCCACCAGGGCCGCCGAGGCGCCGAGCGTAGCCAGGTACGGCCCGACGATGGCCCGTGCGCCCTCGTACACCATGTCCGCGAGCATGCTGACCGCGCCGAAGGCGATCACGAACCCCATGGGCGAGAGCGTGTTGGGGCGGTGGCGGGTACCGATGGGAGTCTCTCCAGGCAGGTGGCGCGCACGGCGCTCCCGCCACAGCTCGCCGAGCGAGCCTATTCTGCGCCCGCACTCGCGGGCAACCATCCCGTGCACACCGGCGGCGGGCGGTTTTGCGGGGAGTGGGGGCCATGAGGCGACGGACCGTGCCAAACGAGCGACCGATCGACCGAACAAAGCGGTACCTTGGCGGTCCTTTCTCGATCACATCGCTGGAGACCTGCAATGCGCCCCATCCTGGCATTGGCGACCGCTGCGCTCCTGGGCACCAGCTTGGCCGCCGTCGCGGCGACCACGCCGGCACCCAAGCACCCGCACCCGTTTCAGGGACTGAAGCTGCGCGACCTCGGGCCGGCGGTGGCCGGGGGGCGCGTCACCAGCGTGCTCGGAGTGGCCGGTCACCCCGCCCTCTACTACGTCGGCAGCGCCGGCGGGGGCGTATGGAAGACGCAGGACGGGGGCATGACCTGGAAGGCGATCTTCACGCACGAGCCGACCCAGTCGATCGGCTCGCTCGCGCTCGCCGGCGGCAACCCCAACTGGCTCTGGGTGGGCACCGGTGAGGCCAACCCGCGCAACGACGTGCTCAATGGCGATGGGGTGTACTTCAGCCCCGACGGCGGCAAGACCTGGGTGGATAAGGGCCTGCACGGGGCCGGACAGATCGCCGCCATCGCGGTCGATCCGCAGGACACCAACACCGTCTTCGCCTGCGCCACGGGCGAGCTGTGGAAACGCGGCCCCGAGCGCGGCATCTACATGAGCACCGACAACGGCGCGCATTGGCGCCGGGTCCTCTACCTCAACGATCACACCGGCTGCAGCACCATCGCCTTCGAGCCGGGCAACCCCAAGGTGCTCATTGCCGGCATGTGGCCGCTGCAGCGGCGCGCCTGGCTGCTCACCAGCGGCGGCAAGAGCGGCGGCCTGTACCGCTCCACCGACGGCGGCGTGCACTGGAAGAAGCTGAGCCACGGGCTGCCGGGCGGCATGATCGGCCGCAGCGCGGTCGCCTTCGCACCGAGTCAGCCGAGCACGGTGTACGCGGTCCTGCAGGCCAAGGGCGGCGTGCTGTGGGTCTCGCATGACATCGGCAGCCACTGGAGCAAGGTGAGCGACAACCACAACAGCGACGTACGACCGTTTTACTTCACCCAGCTCGCGGTGATGCCGAACAACCCGCAGCGCCTGTTCCTGCTGTCGATGAAGATGATGGAGAGCAAGGACGGCGGCCGGCACGTCTTCTACGCCGACAAAGGCGTGCACGTGGATCACCACGCGATCTGGATCGACCCGAACGACCCCGAGCGCATCATCCAGGGCAATGACGGCGGCGTTTACCTGTCGCTCGACGCCGGCAAGCACTGGCGCCATCTCGACAACCTGCCGATCGAGCAGTTCTACCAAGTGGCCGCGAGCGCCACGGATCACCCCTGGCCCTATCTGGTGTGCGGTGGCCTGCAGGACAACGATGCGTGGTGCGGCGCAAGCAGCGACTACGAGCGCGGCGGCGTCACGGGCGCTCAGGACTGGTTCGATGTCGCCGGCGGCGACGGCCAATACGTGGTGCCGGCCGCGAGCAACGCCTCGATGATCTACGCCACGACCGATGACGGGGTCGCCACGGTGCTGAA
>JAKCEJ010000257.1 GCA_021838065.1 Pseudomonadota bacterium | reverse complement strand
CTCGGCGCGGAGCTGATCCGGGCGGCGCGGCCGGAGACGGTGGTGTACGCGAGCGCGCCGACCTGGGCCAATCACGCGCCGCTGCTGTCGGGCTGCGGACTGAGGCTCGAGCGCTATCCATACTTCGACGCCGCAACCGGCGGCGTCGCCTTCGAGGCCATGCTGAGCGCGCTCGAGGCGCTGCCGCCGCGCTCGGTGGTGCTGCTGCATGCCTCCTGCCACAACCCCACGGGCGCGGATCTCGATGAGGCGCAATGGCGGGAGACTGCCGCGGTGATCCAGCGCCGCGCGCTCCTGCCGTTCATCGACATGGCCTACCAGGGGCTCGGCCGCGGGCTCGCCGAGGACGCCTATGGCGTGCGCCTGCTCGCCGAGCAGCTGCCCGAGGCGCTGATCGCCGTGTCATGCTCGAAGAACTTCGGTTTGTACCGCGAGCGCGTCGGATGCCTGCTGGCCCTCGGCGAGAGCGGCGCGGCGGCCGGGGCGGCGCTCACTCAGCTGGTGCGCATCGCGCGCGGCCTGTACTCGATGCCGCCGGATCACGGCGCGGCCATCGTGGCGGAAATTCTTGGCAGCGGGCCGTTGCGCGCTGCGTGGCTGAGCGAACTCACGAGCATGCGCGAGCGGATTCTGCAGCTGCGCGCCGCGGCCGCGGCCGCGCTCGCGGCGGCCTGCCCGCACAAGGATTTCAGCCGCATCGTCCACCAGCGCGGCATGTTCTCCTTCCTCGGCGTCGCGCCCGACACGGTGCGGCGGCTGCGCGAGGCGCACCACGTCTACATGACCGATGACAGCCGGATCAACATCGCCGGACTGCGCATCGAGAACATTGCCTATTTTGCGCGCGCGGTGGCCCAGGCGCTCGGTCAGTAGGCCCCCGGCGGCTGCGGGGCGCTCTTGCGCTCGAGCGTCATGAAGGTGAACGCATAAGGGTTGCGCTCGCCGGCCGCGTGGCGATGGCACTCGACGTCGGCCCACTGCGTCGGATCGATGGCCGGGAAGAAGGTATCGCCGGCGACATCGGCGTGCACCAGGGTGAGATAGATGCGGCGCGCGAACGGCATCAGCAGCCGGTAGACCTCGGCGCCGCCGATGCCGATGAGCTCGATGTCGTCGCGCACGCACCCGAGGGCGTGACCGAGGGAGTGCACGGCGAGCACGTCGCGCGAGTGCCAGTGACGATTGCGCGTCAGCACCAGGTTGCGCCGCTCGGGCAGGGGCCGCCCGATCGACTCGAAGGTCCTGCGGCCCATCAGGATCGGCTTGCCGAGGGTGAGGGATTTGAAGCGGCGCAGGTCCTCCGGCAGCCGCCAGGGCAGGGCGTTGTCGCGGCCGATGCAGCCGTTCTCGGCCATGGCCACGATGAGCGAGACCTGCGGCTGCAGGAGGCTCACCGGGCGCACCGCGCCATGGGATCGCGACTGCGCACCCGCGACCTCAGATTTCCACCACGGTGTTGAGCGAGACGACGCCGCGCGAGGGCATGCGGAAGAACTCCGCCGCCTGCGTGCTGTGCCGCTGCATGCGCGCGAACAGGATCCGCTGCAGTCCGCGCCAGCCGGGCAGGTCGCGCGCGCGCACCACGTGCTGGCCGACGAAGAACGAGCTGTCTTCCATGAACACCTTCAGCCCGCGGGCGCGGCAGCCGCGCAGCGCCTCGGCGACGTCCGGGGTCTCCATGAAGCCGAAGCGCGCAGTGACCAGGTACACCCCCGGCAGCGTCTCCTCGATCTCCACCCGGTTGGCCGGGTCCTGGCGCGGGGTGCGCACGATCTCGAGATTGAGGATGATGAGCCGCTCGTGCACCACGCGGTTGTGCTCGAGGTTGCGGATCAATGCCGAGGGCACCAGATCCGGGGTGCTGGCGAGGAACACGGCGGTTCCCGGCACGCGGTGCACGCCGGCGAGCAGATTCGGCAGCTCGCTGCGCGGAATCGCCTGGCGCGCCAGCGCCGCGCGCAGCTCGAGCCGTCCGCTGCGCCAGGTGACGAACAGGACGAACAGCATCGCCGCGAGCGTGAGCGGAATCCAACCGCCGTTCGGCACCTTCGTCATGTTGCCGACGAAGAAGGTGGCATCGACCAGGAACAACACCCCGAACACCAGGCCCACCACCCACTTCGGCCAGTTCCACTGCTGCAGCGCGACGAACGCCCCGAGCACGGTGGTGATCAACATGGTGCCGACCACTGCCGAGCCGTACGCGGCCGACAGCGCGCTCGAGGATCCAAAGCCCACCACGAACGCGACCACCGCGAGGAAAACCAGCCAGTTGACCGCCGGCACGTAAATCTGGCCAAGCTCGGTGGCCGAGGTCTGCAGCACCCGGATGCGCGGCAGCAGATCGAGCTGCACGGCCTGGCGGGCGATGGAGAAGGCCCCGGAGATCACCGCCTGGGAGGCAATGACGCTGGCGGCGGTGGCCAGGATCACCATCCAGGGCAGCGCCGAGGTCGAGACCATGAAGTAGAGGGTCTGAGGAATGTAACGCCCCTGCGTGAGCTGCAGCGCGCCCTGGCCGAAGTAGTTGAGCAGCAGCGCCGGCCAGACCAGCAAGAACCACGCCACGCGCACCGGCTCCTTGCCGAAGTGCCCCATGTCGGCATAGAGCGCCTCGCCCCCGGTGAGGCACAGGAACACCGCGCCGATCACCGCGAGCGCGACCCCGGGGCGGCGCACCAGCAGATCGACGCCGTAGAGCGGGTTCAGCGCGTAGAGCACCACCGGATCGGCGCGGATCGCATTGATGCCGGTCGCCGCCAGCACCAGGAACCACACGATCATGACCGGACCGAACAATGCGCCGACGCGGGCCGTGCCGCGGCTCTGATAGGCGAATAGCCCGATGATCACCCCGACCGTCAGCGGCACCACCGCGTGACTCAAGTCCGGGCTCAACACCTGCAGGCCCTCCACCGCGCTCAGCACGGTGATTGCAGGCGTGATCAGCGAATCGCAGAAGAAGAATGCGGTGCCCGCGAGCGCGAGCCACACCACCATGCGCGCCCACAGGCTGCCGGCGATGCTGTTGCGCTGGGCGAGCGCGAACATCGCCAGGATCCCGCCCTCGCCCTCGTTGTCGGCGCGCATGATGATGCTGACGTACTTGATGGTGACCGAGATGGTCAGCGCCCAGACGATCAGCGACAGCGAACCGAGCACCGCCACGTGATCGAAGTGCCCCGCCTCGGTCAGGGTCTCCTCCAGGGCGTAGAGCGGACTCGTGCCGATGTCCCCGTAGACGATGCCGGTGGCCCCGATCACCGCCGCGAGCGTCCAGCCGCGCGTTTGCCCCGAGTGAGTGCTCACTGCATCACCGCAGCGCGGCCTGCTTGCGCTTGCGCGGCGTGCCGCGCTTGGCGTTCTTGGCGCTCTTGGCGCTCGGCGCGCGCTCGGCGCGCCGGGCGGTGTACGGGCGCGCCGCCGTGCGCCGCGGCGCTTTCTTCGGCGGCCACAGCATGGTGCCCCGGCAGTTGGCCTGGCCGCAGCGGCAGGCGTAGATCTCATCGACGTCGGGCGGATCGTCCGCCGCGCGCCCGAGCTGATAATCGTAGTTCAGCTCCTCGCCCGGCTGGATGGTGCGGGTCGCCTCGATGAACACCCGCTTGCCCTCCATCACCGTCTCGCAGTTCGGTTTGCACGAGTGGTTGATGAATCGCGCATCGTTGCCGCCCGCGCCGGCGTCGATCACGGTGCGCGCATCGACGATGAACAGGAAAGTGTGACTGTCGCGCGCGCCGCGGTCCTCGTAGCGGCGGTCCGCCTCCTGGTGCGAGACCCGCTCGCCGAGGTACTCGATGATGCGCGTGCCCTTGCGGATGCGCCGCTCGGCGAACGCGCCGCGGCCGTGCACCCGCGAGCGGCGTACCTTGAACAAGGGCGCGCCGCGCGCGGCGCTCTTGCCGGTCACCGGCGCCCCCCCTAGACGGCCACCGGCGCGGGGATGGCCGGGTGATGTTGGTAGTTCACGAACTCGAAGTCCTCGAAGCGATAATCGAAGAGGGTCGGCGGGCGGCGGCGGATGTGCAGGCGCGGCAGCGGGAACGGCTCGCGCGCGAGCTGCAGCCGCGCCTGCTCGAGGTGATTGCGGTAGAGGTGGCAGTCGCCGCCGGTCCAGATGAACGCGCCGGGCTCGAGGTCGCACTGCTGGGCGAGCATGTGCGTCAGCAGCGCGTAGCTGGCGATGTTGAAGGGCACGCCGAGAAACACGTCCGCGCTGCGCTGGTAGAGCTGGCAGGACAGCCTGCCGGCGGCGACGTGGAACTGGAACAGGGCGTGGCAGGGCATCAGGCGCATCTGCGCGAGCTCCCCGACGTTCCAGGCGCTCACCACGATGCGCCGCGAGTCGGGGTCCCGCCGGATGAGATCGATCGCGGCGCCGATCTGATCGATGCTCTCACCGTTGGCGCCCGTCCAGGCGCGCCACTGCTTGCCGTACACCGGGCCGAGCTCGCCGTGCTCGTCGGCCCACTCGTCCCAGATGCTGACGCCCTGCTCGTGCAGCCAGCGCACGTTGGTGTC
>JAKCEJ010000256.1 GCA_021838065.1 Pseudomonadota bacterium | reverse complement strand
CCTTCACCCGCACCTTCAGCAGGTAATCGAAGCCGCCGGCGACCATGTGGCATTCCATGATCTCATCGTGCGCCGCCACCATCTCCTTGAAGCGCTCGAACGCCTCCGGGGTGGTGCGGTCCAGCGTCACTTCCACGTAGACCAGCAGGCCCAGCCCCAGCCGGCGCGCGTTCAGGTGCGCGAAATACCCGTTGATGAAGCCGGCCGCCTCGAGGCGCCGGATGCGCTCGAGCGTCGGCGTAACCGTGAGATTGACTTCGCGCGCGAGCTGGGAGACGGGCACCCGTCCGTCCTGCTGCAGCCGGAACAGCAGCTTGCGGTCGATCCGGTCGAGCGGGCGGTATCCCGCGGCAGCGGTCTTTTGCCTCATAGGTAGTTAATCTTACTTCTATTGGGACCAAAATATAAAAATATTCTCTGCTTAACCAGATACGATGAGCATATTCACCTAGCTAACGCCGCGTGCCGCATGACCGCCATGCCCGCCCACCGGGTGCTTTCACCGGACCAGGAAGATCTCGACACATTGCGCGTGCGCATGCGCGAGGCGACGCTGCGGCCGGAGGAGCCGGCCATCGCGGCTCTGCGCGAAGAGCTTGTGACCGTCTCGGAACCGCTCGAGGCCGCGCGCGCCCAGGCCATACGCTGGGTGAGCGCGGCGCGCGCGCATGCGCGCGCCGGCTCGCTGGTCGAGTCGCTGCTCGGGCAGTTCGCCCTCGACAGCCCCGAAGGCAAGGCGCTGATGAGCCTGGCCGAGGCGCTGCTGCGCACCCCCGATGCGCTGAGCGCCGACCGCCTGATCGCAGAGCGTCTGGCGGCGCTGCGCGGCGCGGGCGGGGACGCGAGCGTGCAGGTGCGACTGGGGCTCGTGCTGCTGCGCAGCGCCGGGCATCTCCTGCCCGATGCGCAGGCGCTGATCACCCAGCCGTCGGGATGGCGCCATCCGCTCGCGCCGGCGACCCGCCGGGTCATGCGCCGCGCCATGCGCCTGATGGGCCACGCATTCATCGTCGGGGAGTCGATCGAGGCGGCGCTCGCGCGCGGCACGCGCCAGAGGGAACTCGCGCTGTGCTCCTTCGACATGCTCGGCGAGGGCGCGCGCACCGATGCGGACGCGCAGCGCTATTTCGGCGCCTACCGCGACGCCATCGCGGCGCTCGGCCGCCAGCCGCCCGGCCCCGTGCATGCCCGCTCGGGGATCTCGGTGAAGCTCTCGGCGCTCGAGCCGCGCTACCTGCTCACCCAGCGGCCGCGGGTGCTCGAGCGGCTGGTCCCCCAGGCCATCGAGCTCGCCCGCGCCGCGTGCCGCGCCGGCATCGGGCTCACCATCGATGCCGAGGAAGCCGACCGCCTCGATCTGTCGCTCGATGTCATCGAGGCGCTCGCGCGCGATCCCGAGACCCGCCCCTGGGAGGGTCTCGGTCTTGCGGTCCAGACGTACGGTCGGCGCGCCCCGCTCGTGATCGAGTGGATCGCGGCGCTGGCGCGTGAGACGGGCCGACGCATGAGCACGCGCCTGGTCAAAGGCGCCTATTGGGATGCCGAGATCAAGCGGGCGCAGGAGCGGGGGCTGGCGAGCTTCCCGGTGTACACCGCCAAGGCCGTGACGGATGCCAGCTACCTGGTGTGCGTGCGGCGGCTGTTCGCGGCGACCGACGTCATCTATCCCCAGTTCGCCACCCACAACGCGCTCACCGTCGCCGCGGTGGCCGCGCTCGCGCCCTCCGGGGCGCGCTACGAGTTTCAGCGGCTGCACGGCATGGGCCAGGCGCTGTACGGGGTGGTGCGCGCCGAGCGGCCGCAGCTCGCGCCGGTGCGCGTCTACGCGCCGGTCGGCACCCATCAGGAGCTGCTGCCCTATCTGGTGCGCCGGCTGCTCGAGAACGGCGCCAACACCTCCTTCGTCCACCACTTTCTCAACAAACGCATTCCCGTGGAGCACGTCGTGGGACAGATCCTTCCCGAAAACCCCGAGCGGCCCTCGGGCGTGCGCGAGCCGCCGCGCCTGTACGGCTCGCGCGCCAACTCACGCGGTGCGGACCTCGGCAACCCGCAGCAACTCGCCGCCCTGCTCGCCGACCTCAAAGCTGGGCGCGACCGGCCCTACACGGGCGGCCCGATCCTCGCCGCCGCTGCCGCAGCGGCGCCCGAGACGCCCGTGTGCTCGCCGGCGGACGGGCAGATCGTCGGCCTCAGCCGCGATGCCAGCGAGGCCGAGATCACGGCCGCCATGGACGCCGCCGCGCAGGCGCAGCCGGCCTGGGACCGCCGGCCCGCGGCCGAGCGCGCCGAGTGCCTCGAGCGCGCGGCCGATCTGCTCGAGCAGCGCCGCGGCGCGTTTCTCGATCTGCTGGTGCGCGAGGCGGGCAAGACGCTGCCCGACTCTCTGGCCGAGGTGCGCGAGGCCAGCGATTTCTGCCGCTACTACGCCGAGCAGGGCCGCAGGCTCTTCGGCGCGGCGCAGGCGCTGCCGGGCCCGGTCGGCGAGCGCAACGAGTTGTGGCTGCAGGGCCGCGGCGTGTTCGCCTGCATCAGCCCGTGGAACTTTCCGCTCGCGATCTTCACCGGCCAGATGGCCGCCGCGCTCATGGCCGGCAATGCGGTGCTCGCCAAGCCGGCCCCCAGCACCCCGCTCGTGGCGCACGCCATGGTGAGCCTGCTGCACGAGGCGGGCGTTGCGCGCGGGGTGTTGCAGCTGACGCCCTCGGACGGCCCGCCGTTCAGCCGCTCGGCCCTCACGCACCCGGCACTCGCGGGCGTGGCATTCACCGGCTCGACCGCAACCGCGACCAACATCAACCGCACGCTCGCCGGGCGCGAGGGCCCGATCGTACCGCTCATCGCCGAGACCGGCGGAGTCAACGCGATGATCGTCGACGGCACCGCGCTGGCGGAGCAGGTGGTCGACGATGTGATCACCTCGGCGTTCACCAGCGCCGGCCAGCGCTGCTCGGCGCTGCGCGTGCTGTACCTGCAGGAGGACATCGCCGAGCGGGTCATCGAGATGCTGATCGGCGCGATGCGCTGCCTGAGGGTCGGCGACCCGGGCGATCCGGCCACCGACGTCGGACCGGTGATCAACCCGGACGCGCTGGCGCGCCTCAGGCGGCACGCCGAGCGCATGCGCCGCGAGGCGAAGCTCCTCTACGCCTGCCCGACCGACCACTGCGCCGCGGGCGGCTATTTCTTCGGACCGCACCTGATCGAGCTCGCCGCGCTCGATCAGGTGAGGAGCGAGGAGTTCGGCCCCATCCTGCACGTGGCCCGCTACCGCGCCGGTGAGCTGCCGCAGGTGCTCGCGGCGATCCGCGCCACCGGCTTCGGGCTCACCCTCGGGGTGCACAGCCGGCTCGAGACCCTCGCCGAGCACGTGTTTCATGCGCTGCCGGCGGGCAACACGTACGTCAACCGCAACATGATCGGCGCGGTAGTCGGCGTGCAGCCCTTCGGCGGCCAGGGCCTCTCCGGCACCGGCCCGAAAGCCGGCGGCCCGCACTACCTGGTGCGCTTCGCCACCGAGCGTACGCTCACGATCAACACCGCGGCGATCGGCGGCGCGGTGGAGCTGCTCGCCTGAGCTAGCCGCGCAGCGCCTCGGCGAGCGCGCCGAGAGAATCGATCGGCTCTGCGCAGACGCTGCCGCGGCAGAGGTAGGCCGTCGCCGCGCCGCGCGGCGGCTTGGCCGCGATCGCCGGCGGCAGGTCCGGCGCGCCCGCGGCGGCAGCGAGCACCATGCGCCGCGGCGCGTAGAGGCGCGCGAGCTCGCGCCGCCAGGACTCGATGGCCTCGGGCTCGCCGCGCAGAATCACCGTCTCGGGCGGATCGAGCAACTCCTCGAGCGCATTCAGCAGCGTCGCGTGAGCCTGCGGATGGTGCGCCAGCGGCGCCCAGCCCGCCCGTACGAGGCGCTCGGCCGCCTGCAGATAACGGCTCTCCCCGAGCAGATACCCCAACCGCGTCAGCACCCGCGCCGCGACCGCGTTGCCGGCCGGCAGCGCCTCGTCGGCGAAGGTCCTCATGCGGTGCAGCAGCGGCTCGTGATCGTCCGAGGTGAAGAAGAACCCGCCGTCCGCGGCGGCGAAATGACGCAGCACCCCCTCCATCAGCTCGCAGGCGAAGGCGAGCTCCGCCGGCCGCAGCCGCAGCTGCTGCAGCTCGAGCACCCCGTCGGCGAGGAACACGTAATCGTCGAGATACGCGTTCAGGCGCGCCGTGCCGCCGTTGTAGGTCGCCAGCAGGCGCCCGTCGCGCCACAGCGCCGCTTGCGCGAACTCGAGCGCGCGGGTGGCCGACTCCTCGAGCGCCGCGCACCCCAGGGCGCGGGCGGCGCGCGCCAGGCCTGCGATGGCGAGCCCGTTCCAGGCCGTCAGGATCTTCTCGTCGCGCGCCGGCCGCGCGCGCCGCGCGCGCAGCGCCAGCAGTTTGCCGCGCGCACTCTCGAGCAGAGCCGCCACGCGCGCGGCGGGCAGACCGAGCTCGGCGGCGAGCGCATCGCGCTCGCGCGCCACGTACAGGTGCCAGCGGCCCTCGAAG
>JAKCEJ010000255.1 GCA_021838065.1 Pseudomonadota bacterium | reverse complement strand
AAGGCGCAGGGCCTGACCGCCCCGCCGCAGAGCGTCCTGCGCAAGCAGGTGCTCAACAGCCTGATCCTGCAGCAGGTCCAGCTGCAGCAGGCTCACCAGGACGGCATTGCGATCTCCGACGACACGCTGAATGCGGCGCTGCAGAGCGTCGCGGCGCGCAACGGCATCGCGTTCGCGAACCTGCCGAGCGCGCTGGCGCAGCAGGGCATCAACTACGCCGACTACCGCGAGCAGATGCGCGATCAGCTGACCATCGGCCTGCTGCGCGAGCGCGACGTGCTGCAGCGCATCGTGGTCACGCCGCGTCAGATCGATCAGTTCCTCGCGCGTCAGGCCAAGGAGCCGAGCACCGGTGAGGAGTACAACGTCTCGCACATCCTCATCGCCGTGCCGCCGAATGCCACGCCGGCCGAGCTCGGCGCCGCGCAGAAGCTCGCCGACAAGGTCGACGCGCTCGCCAAGGAGGGCAAGAACTTCGCCAAGCTCGCGGTCACCTACTCCAACAGCGGGGATGCGCTCAAGGGCGGGGATCTCGGCTGGCGCAAGGGCATCGACCTGCCGACGTTCCTCACCCACGTGGTGCCGAAACTGCAATCGGGCCAGGTGAGCGCCCCGATCCGCACCCCGTCGGGCTTTCACATCGTCAAGCTGAACAACATCCGCCGCCAGGAGCACAAGGACATCATCGAGCAGGTGCACGTGCGCCACATCCTGCTCATCCCGAATGCGCTGCAGGACAATGCCACGGTCCACGCGCGCCTGGAGAAGATCCGCAAGGAGATCCTCGCGGGCAAGGTCAAGTTCTCCGTGATCGCCGCGTCGATCTCGAAGGATCCGGGCTCGGCTTCCAAGGGGGGCGATCTCGGCTGGCAGAGCCCGTCGTTCTTCACCAAGCGCTTCGCCGCGGCGATCGCCAAACTGAAAGTCGGCCAGATCAGCCAGCCGTTCCAGACCCGCTACGGCTGGCACCTCGCGCAACTGCTCGGCCGGCGCCAGTACGATGAGACGAAGGAGATGAAGCGGCTGCACGCGATGGAGGCCATCCGCGCGAGCCGCGCCGAAGAGGACACCGAGCTGTGGCTGCAGCGGCTGCGCGATGATGCGTACGTGAAGATTCTGAGCGACTGAGCGGGCCGCGCCCATGCCGCCGCGGATCGTCCTCACCTCGGGCGAGCCGGCCGGAATCGGGCCCGAGCTGTGCCTCGCGCTCGCCGCACGGCGCTTCGAGTGCGAGCTGGTCTGCCTCGCCGATCGCGCGTTGCTCGCCGATCGCGCGCAGGCGCTCGGGCTGCGGGTGAGCCTGCGCACCTACCGGCCGGATGCCCCCTGCCCTCACGATCCCGGCAGCCTCACCGTCGAGCATCATGCGCTCGCCGCCGCGAGCGAGCCCGGCCGGCTCGATGTGCGCAATGCGCGCTACGTGACCGGCCTGCTCGAGCGGGCTTGCGAAGGCGCCCGGGCCGGGGAGTTCGCGGCCATCGTGACCGCCCCGGTGCACAAGGGCGTCATCAACGATGCCGGCATGCCGTTCACCGGCCACACCGAGTTCTTCGCCGAGCGCACCGGCGCCTTCCCCGTGATGATGCTGGTCACCGGGTCGCTGCGGGTCGCGCTCGCCACCACGCACCTGCCGCTCGCCCGGGTGAGCGGCGCGATCACCCGCGAGTCGCTGTGCACGATCGCCACCATCCTCGATCGCGATCTGAAACGCGGGTGGGGCCTGGTGCGCCCGCGTATCGCCGTCTGCGGCCTGAACCCGCACGCCGGCGAGGGCGGACATCTCGGCGATGAGGAGATCCGCGTCATCGCGCCGGCGCTCGAGACGCTGCGCGCGCGCGGCATCGACGTGGCAGGTCCGCTCCCGGCCGACACCGTGTTCGTGCCGCGCGTGCTGGCCGGCTACGACGCCGTGCTGGCGATGTACCACGATCAGGGCCTGCCGGTGGTCAAGCACGCCGGGTTCGACACCGCTGTCAATGTGACGCTGGGCCTGCCGATCCTGCGCACCTCGGTCGACCACGGCACCGCGCTCGAGCTGGCCGGGACCGGGCGCGCCGAGCCCGGGAGCCTCATTGCCGCCCTCGAGCTGGCCGTCGCGCTGGCCCGACGCCGCGCGTGAGACGCCCCCGCGGCCAAGTCCTGCAACGGGCTGCGGCCGCGCCGCGCGCCCGTAAGCGCTTCGGCCAGCATTTCCTGCACGACCCCGCGGTGCTCGAGCGGATCGTCGCCGCCGTGGCGCCGCGCGCCGGGGACGCCCTGGTCGAGATCGGACCTGGGCGCGGGGCGCTCACGGCGCTTCTGCTCGCCTCTTCGTGCCGAACGCTCGATGCGGTGGAGATCGACCGCGACCTCGCCGCGCTGCTGCGTGAGCGTTTCGCGGGCGAGCCGCGCTTCACGCTGCACGAGGCCGACGCGCTGCGCTTCAACTTCGCCGCGCTCGCCGCCGCGCGCGGCCGGCTGCGCGTGATCGGCAACCTGCCGTACAACATCTCGACGCCGCTGCTGTTTCATCTGCTCGAGAGCGCGCCGGTGATCGCCGACCTGCACGTGATGCTGCAGCGCGAGGTCATCGAGCGCATGGCCGCCGCGCCCGGCGATACCGCCTACGGCCGGCTGACCGTGATGCTCGCCCCCTGGGTGCAGGTCGAGCCGCTCTTCGATGTCGGACCGGGCGCATTCCAGCCGCCGCCCCGGGTCTGGTCGGCCGTGGCCCGGCTCACAGTGCGGCCGGCGCCGCGCTTCCCGGTGCACCCGCGCTATGCCACGCTGGTGGCCGCCGCCTTTTCCCACCGCCGCAAGACCCTGCGCAATGCGCTGCGCGGGCAGGTCACGGCCGCCCAGATCGAGCGCTGCGGGGTCGACCCGGCGGCCCGCCCCGAGACGCTCGCGCCGGAAACCTTCAACGCCCTCGCCCAGATGTCTCAAGCGCCGGATTGAGCTAGGCTGTGCCGATGGCCAGCGAATCATACCGTCGCATCCTGGTGGTGCTCGATCTGCGGGAGGACAGCGTGCAGATCGGGCGGCACGCCGCCGCGCTCGCGCAGCGGCTGGAGGCGGAGATCGAGCTGCTGCACGTCGTGGAGTTCCTCCCGGTCGAGCCGATGGCCGAGACGCTCATGGCCACCGGTCGCATCGAGAGCGAATTGCTCGAGCAGGCGCGCGCCCGGCTCGCCCAGCTCGCCGCTCAGCTCGGCTTCGCCGGAGCGCCGTGCTGGGTCGAGACCGGCAACGTCAAGGCCGAGATCGTGCGCCTCGCGCGCAAGCGTCAGGCGGACCTCATCGTGCTCGGCAGCCGCGAGCGGCACGGCATATCCATTCTGGTGAATCTCACCGAGGACACGGTGCTGCATGCCGCGCCCTGCGACGTGCTCGCCGTGCGCGTCAAGCGCGCGAGCGCGCCCCCCCAGGACTGAGCGGCGCGGCGGGCGCATCGCGGGCCCGGTCTCGGCCCGGTAAAATGCCCACGTATGAGCGCGCCGCACAAGATCCGCATCGATGTCGAGACCAGCTACCTGGGGGAGCAGTCCGATCCGGGCGAGCAGCGCTATGTGTTCGCCTACACCATCACCATCCGCAACGAGGGCGGGCTGCCGGCAACGCTGCTCACGCGGCACTGGATCATCACGGATGCCAACGGAGGGGTGAAGGAAGTGCGCGGCGACGGGGTGGTCGGCGAGCAGCCGCGGCTCGAGCCCGGCCAGGGCTTCCGCTACTCGAGCGGCGCGGTGCTCGAGACGCCGGTCGGCACGATGCAGGGCAGCTACCAGATGATCGACGCCGACGGGCAGCGCTTCGATGCGCAGATCCCGCTGTTCCGCCTCGCCATGCCCGGGATCCTGCATTGAGCCGCTTCGCCATCGGCGACGTGCAAGGCTGTTACGAGGAACTTCGCGAGCTGCTCGTGCGCTTGCGCTTCTCGGCCGATCGCGACCGGCTGTGGTTCGTCGGCGACCTGGTCAACCGCGGGCCGCGCTCGCTCGAGGTGCTGCGCTTCGTGCGCGCGCTCGGGGAGAACGCCGAGACGGTGCTCGGCAACCACGATCTGCATCTGCTCGCGGTGGCGGCCGGCCGCCGCCGGATGCGCCGCTCCGACACCCTCGAGGAAGTGCTCGAGGCCAAGGATCGCGAGCGCCTGATCGAGTGGCTGACTGAGCGCCCGCTCGCGCAGCTCGCGGGCGGCGACCTGATCGTGCACGCCGGCATCGTGCCGCAGTGGACGCTCGAGGCCACCCTGGCGCACGCGCGCGAGGTCGAGTCCGAGCTGCGCACGGGACGGGCGGAGCTGTTCGAGCACATGTACGGCGATCAGCCCGACCGCTGGTCGGAGGACCTCGCGGGCATGGATCGCCTGCGCTTCATCATCAACGTGCTGACCCGCATGCGCCTGTGCACGCGCGAGGGGCAGATCAATCTCGCCCTGAAGGGCAAACCGCCCGCCGAAAGCTCCGCATGGCGGCCATGGTTCGAGGCCGAGGATCGGCTCACCGGCGGCATTCGCGTCGTGTTCGGACACTGGTCGGCGCTCGGCCTGGTGCTGCGCAGATCGG
>JAKCEJ010000254.1 GCA_021838065.1 Pseudomonadota bacterium | reverse complement strand
GCAGCGCACGGCACGCGCCTACGAGGCGATCTGCACGCCGGACTTCTTCCTCTTCGACGGCAATCGGCGGCTCGCATACCGCGGGCGCTTCGATGCCAGCTCGCCCGGCAACAAAACTCCGGTCACCGGCAATGAACTGCGCGCCGCGGTCGATGCGCTGCTCGCCGGCCGTCCGATCGGCGAGCAGACCGCCAGCATCGGCTGCAGCATCAAGTGGAAGCCGGGCAACACGCCCGACTGGGCGTGACCGCAAACCGTCGACGCGGCGCGCGGCTCGCGCTGCTCGCCTGCGCCGCTCTCGCCGCTCTCGCCGGATGCAGCCGGCAGCGCCTGCTGCGCGAGTTCGCGCCGGCCCAGGCGCGGACCACAGCCCACGCGTTCATCGCACACCTGCGCGCGAAGCAGTTTGATTGGATCGCCCGGCGGGCCAACCGGCACATTCAAGGCCCGGGACTCGGCACAACGCTCGCGCACATGGCCTCGCTGATCCCACCGGGGAAGGCCAATTCAGTCAAGCTGGTCGGCGCGCAGACCAACATCGAAAATGGCATCACCGAGCGAAATCTGACCTACGAGCTCGACTTCCGCGGTCAATGGGTGCTCATCAACGTGGCAACCCGCCTGCACGGCCGCTCGCTCACGCTGACCGGCATGCACGTCTATCGCATGCGAGGCTCGCTCGAGTCGCTCAACCGCTTCACGCTCATGAGCAAATCGCCACTGCGCTATGCGACCCTGGCCCTGATGGTGTTTGCGTTCGCGCTCACGGTCTACGCCCTGATCTTGTGCGCGCGAACCCCCGCGCTACGCCGCAAATGGCTATGGGTCCTCTTCATCCTCGTCGGTGTCGGCAAGTTCGCGGTGAACTGGACCAGCGGCCGCTGGGGCGTGCAGGTTCTCGCCGTGCAGTTGTTCAGCGCGTCGGCGTTCTCCGCGCCCTACGGTCCGTGGGTATTCGCGGTTTCGGTTCCGCTCGGCGCAATGGTCTTTCTACTGCGGCACCGGCGCCAGGGCAATCGTTCGCCACCCAGTGCACCGCCGGGCAATGATGCGAGTGCGGACGCCCCAGCGAGACCCGGCTGAAGTCAATCCCGATCGATGGGTGGCGGGGGCTCATGCACGGCCGCGCGGAACGGGTTTCGCACCTGGACCCGGCCATACCAGCGCCCATCCTCGAAATCTTCCGACCAGATCGTCCCAAGACCGTGCTCGTCGGCGTACGCCCACAGGTGCGCGTCGTACCACGACAACTGATACAGAGCCGCACCGCGCAAAGCGGTGCGAAACGTAGTATCCGTCGGATAGATCACTGGAAATACGCTGAGCAGATCTTCGGCTTCGCGATGCGCCTCATCGAGCGTCAACAGAGGAGATTCGCCCGCCATGGGTCGGGTCACCACTGACACAAATTCCACGAGCGCCTGATGGGGCAGCACCAGTGAGCGCTCCGCGATACCGTCACGGAGAAACGCCTCCGCTTGCGCCTGCTTGCGAGGCGAGCGAGGATCGTGCCGGGACACCAGGACGTTGGTGTCAACGAGGGCGGCCACGCGTATACAGCTCCTCGCGTGTCCAGCCCCGATCGCTGCTCGCAGTACGCGGCTGATCCCGATCACGCTTGGCCTGCCGCTGGGTCGCCTGATCGAAAAGCCGCAGACGCTCCTCGGTGGAGAGTTCTGGCCGGCGCGAGCGAGCGGGCACGATGACGATGGACTCCCCTGCCGACACCAGCTCGACCTCATCGCCGAGGCGAATGTCATAGACGTCGACCAGCCGCTTAGGCAGCGTGATCTGGAATTTGCCGGTGACACGAGTCATGACCGCATTATGCGCATGGCAAGGAAAACGTCAAGGATTTTTCCGTGACTGGCGCAGGCAATTCGGACATACTGCATCGTTGTTCCCCGTGGCCCTGCCGACACATGCCCCCTGCTCCGCCGACCCTCATCGATATCGGAATCAACCTCGCCCACGACAGCTACGATCGCGACCGTGAGGAGGTCCTCGCCCGCGCGCGCGCCGCCGGTGTTACGCAACTGATCGTCACCGGCTCCTGCGGCCCGAGCAGCCGCAAAGCCATCGAATTGGCGCGAGCTCATCCCGCACGCCTTTTCGCCACCGCCGGTGTGCATCCGCATCATGCGACGGACCTGACCGCGGACCTGCTCGCCGAGCTCGCCGAGCTCGCGCGCGCCCCCGAAGTGGTTGCGATCGGCGAGTGCGGCCTCGATTACTTCCGCAACTTCTCCCCTCAAGCCGCGCAGCAGAGCGCGTTCCACCGCCAGCTCGATCTCGCCGCGCGCATCGGCAAGCCGGTCTTCCTGCATCAGCGGGACGCGCACAGCGATTTCCTCGCCATCCTGCGCGAGCACCGCCCGACGCTCGCAGGCGGAGTGGCCCACTGCTTCACTTCCGGCACACACGAGCTCGACAGCTACCTCGAGCTCGGCCTTGCGATCGGCATCACCGGCTGGATCTGCGACGAGCGCCGTGGCGCGCACCTGCTCTCGCTGGTGGCGCGGATCCCCGGCGACCGGCTGCTCGTCGAAACCGACGGACCCTATCTCTTGCCGCGCGATCTCAAACCCAGACCTGCCTCCAGACGCAATGAGCCCCAGTACCTGCCGCACATCGCCGCCGTCATTGCGCGCGCCCGAGGCGAGACGCTCGAGTCGCTCGCTCGCTCGAGCACCACCGCGGCACGGGGCCTGTTCAATCTGCCGCCTGCGCCCGATGAGCTCGGCGTCTGAGAGCCGCCTCCGTCGCGCCAACACTCGACGGTGCACTATTTCATACCGTGAACCGGGATTCGCACGCCCCATGGCGGGCAGCGGACGCGTGTTTGGATTATCGCCAATTCACGCACTGAATCAACATCGACGACTCCCTTTTCAACAGCTCAGGCACCCCGTTCTGCGTCCGCACTCGGCTGCGTGTTAACCATCGCGCGCAGACGCTGTTTGACACTACATCAGCTGACGACGTCAAAAGCGTCCGTCTGAGCGCCAGTGAAATCGTCAGTCCGCACGCCTCTTAGCGCATCGCTGCATTGACGGCCACGCAGCGCGGTACAGCGAACGCGCCTTGCGCGGAGTCCGGCGGATTACGATAATTACGCCACAGCGCACGCCGCCCAGCGACCCTCTCGGGCCGTGATGAACGCGTCCGCCGCCCTCGGCTGTCAGGAGAGACCTGGTGGACCTGAAATCGCTGCGTGAGCACATTGCCACCGCCTGGCGGGACTCGATCGTCGAGCGCCTGGCCGCGTACGTGCGCATTCCGAACAAGTCGCCGCTGTTCGACCCGGACTGGGAAAAGAACGGACACATGGAGGCGGCGGTGCAGCTGATGGCCGAGTGGTGCCGCGCGCAGCGCATTCCCGGGATGAAGGTCGAGGTGAAGCGTCTGCCCGGACGCACGCCGGTATTGCTCATCGACGTCCCCGGGGAGCTGCCCGGCTGCGTGCTGCTCTACGGCCACATGGACAAGCAGCCGGAATTCACCGGCTGGCACGCGGGCCTCGGTCCGTGGGAGCCGGTGCTGCGCGAGGGCAAGCTCTACGGGCGCGGCGCCGCGGACGATGGTTACGCGGTGTTCAGCTCGCTTGCCGCGATCGCCGCGCTCAAGGCGCAGCGCGTGGCCCTCGCGCGGTGCGTGGTGCTGATCGAGGCTTCCGAGGAAAGCGGCAGCGTCGATCTGCCGGCGCATCTGGAGATCCTCGGGGACGCCCTCGGGGAGCCCTCGCTCGTGGTGTGTCTCGATGCCGAGTGCGGCAATTACGATCAGCTCTGGTGCACGACTTCGCTGCGCGGCAATCTGGTCGGTGAGCTCAGCGTGCGGGTGCTCGAGGAAGGGGTTCACTCGGGCATGGCGAGCGGCATCGCGCCGAACCCGTTCCGCATCGTCGAGCAGCTGCTCGCGCGGCTGGAGGACCCGCTCGACGGCAGCCTCAAACCCGCGGAGCTCGCGGTCAGCATTCCCGAGGACCGGATCGCGCAGGCGCGCACCGCCGCACAGGTGCTCGGGGAGTCGGTGGCCGGCAAGCTTCCCTGGACCCAGGGCGCGCGTGCCGTGAGCGATGACCCGGTGGAGCTGCTGATCAACAGCACCTGGAGGGCCACGCTCTCGGTGACCGGCGCCGACGGGTTGCCGCCGACGCTCTCGGCCGGCAACGTGCTGCTGCCGGCGCTCACGCTCAAACTCTCGCTGCGCCTGCCGCCGACCTGCGACCCGCTGCGCGCCGCGCGGGCGGTGAAGGATGTGCTCGAGCGCGATCCGCCTTACGGTGCACAGGTGCGCTTCACGCCGGGGGCGCCCACCGCAGGTTGGAACGCGCCGACCTTCGCGCCGTGGCTCGAGAAATCGATCGATGAGGCGTCGCGGCAGATCTACGGTACGGGCGCGGCGCACGTCGGCTGCGGCGGGACCATTCCCTTCATGGCGATGCTCGGGGAGCGCTTCCCGCACACGCAATTCTTCATCACTGGCGTGCTCGGCCCGCACGCCAATGCCCACGGCCCGAACGAATTTCTGCACCTCGAGTACGCGCAGAAGCT
>JAKCEJ010000253.1 GCA_021838065.1 Pseudomonadota bacterium | reverse complement strand
CAAACGCCTTTGCCGATGCTGCACTTGAGAGTCTTGCCGACGACGTCTGGGCTGCCGAAAAGGGCATCCGCAAAGCGCTCATCGATCACCACGTTGGGCGCGTTGGTCGCCACGTCGTTCGCATCGAGCAGCCGACCGGCAAGCAGCCGAACTCCGAGTGTTCTCAAGAAGCCCGGGCCCGCCTGGGTGATGCTCCCGCCGTGCGGCACCGCATTGCCTGCCGGCGCGTGAGCGGGCCGGAAGGAGGCAAAGGAACCGGTGCCGCCGAAGGGCACCGCCTCTCCAATGGCGCTCCGCCCTACACCCGGCAACTCAGCCACGGCGGCAGCGAGCAGCCGGTGCGCCTCGAGCCAGCCACCCCACGTATCGTACTGAGGGCCCTGTAGGCGCAGCATCGCGGCGTAGAGATGTTGGCTGCTGAAACCGGGATTGGAGTCGAGCATGTTGCGCAGCGACCGCCCGAGCAGGAGGGCGCCGGCAAGCAGTGCGATGGCCAAGCCGATCTGACCAACGCTCAACGCGAGCCGTAGCGGCCGCAGGCGGTGGCCGCCCCCGCCCTTGCCCGCGCCGTGGAGGAGTTCCGCGGGTCGGGCGACCCGCACAAATAGCTGAGGCAATACGAGCGCAGTAGTACTGAGAACAAGGGCGAGCACTAGGGCGATCAGCCAGATCGCGGCATGCATATGGAGGTCGAATGTCGTGCTCGCCGAGGCGATGCGATAGTGTGCGAGCGTCCGCAGGCCGAACTCGGTGAGCGGCCATGCGATGAGAGTGGCCGCGGTGCCGAGCGGCAGCGCCTCGATGCAGGCCTGCGCCAGAAGGACACCGCGCCCGGCGCCGAGCACGACCCGCAGGGCCGCCTCGTCCCGGCGCCGCAGGGCCCGCGCCAGCGCGAGGTTGACCAGGCTCGCGACCGCAAGCAGCAGAAGGACGCCCGCACCAAGCTGCATCATGAGCAGACGCGCGCGCGTTGCCCCGCCGAGCAACTGACGCAATGACCTAGAGGCGATGTAAAAGCCCATCCGCGCCGCGACCCTGCGCTCCACGGGCGGCATGAGTGTATCGATGCGATCAAGCAGACCGCCGAGCTGCGCGTCAAGCGCTGTGCGGGATACTCTCCTTTTCAGGCGCGCGATCATCACCCAGTTGAAGGTTGTCATCTGCTGGGGCCCGAGCTCTCCCGGCGCAAGGTTCGTCGAGACCCACAGCTGGGTGTCACGGGCCGGAAAGTCGAAATGCGGCGGCATGACGCCAACAACGGTGTAGCCTTTGCCGCCAATGCGAAGCGTCCGGCCCAGGACATGCGAAGCAGCGTGAAATGCGCTTTGCCAGAATCGATGGCTGACATCCACCTCGGCTGGACCCCCTGCGACGTCGCCAGCAGGGCTGATCCAACGCCCGAGCAGGGGCCGTACGTTCAGCGTCCTCATGGTCGAGGCGCTGACCGCGGCCACGTAGTGACTCTCGGCGGGCTCGCCCCGAATACCGACAGTGAGATTGCCCCAGTCGCTCACCAGTCCACTTGAGGAGAGCGCCGGGGCGGGACGCAGCCGTTCATAGGCCGCAGCGGACATGGCTGAGCCCGGCGGGAGGGGATACTTTGCGGAGTCGAAATAGATAGCGACCAACCGTCCGCCATCCGGGTAAGGGAGCGGGCGCAGGAAATACGCATCTAGGGCTGTGAACACCACGGCATTGGCGGCGATACCGAGCGCCAGAGTCAGCACAAATGCGCCCGTGAAGGCCCAGTCGCGACGCAGGCGCCGCAAAGCCTGCGAGAGCTGTTCCCAAATATCGGTGCTCGAGCCAGTCAAGGAACGTCCCCTCGATGGTACTTATGGAGACATCAACCCGTCGTGAGGTCGACTCAGTGTCCTGCCGGGTCTCTCCTTAAACCTCCCTCTCGCTCATGCTCCTCTCCTGCTCCGCCACGATCTGGCCGTCGAACAGGCGCACGAGGCGTTTAGCGTGCGCCGCGTACCGTGGGTCGTGAGTCACCATCACCAGCGTCGCGCCGCGGGCGTTGAGGGCTGCCAGCAGATCCATGACCTTCTCGCCGTTGGCGGAATCCAGATTTCCCGTCGGCTCGTCCGCCAGCAGGATCGCCGGATCCCCGACCAGCGCGCGCGCAATGGCGACGCGCTGCTGCTGGCCGCCGGAGAGCTGTGCCGGATAGTGCCGCATGCGATGCAGCATGCCGACGCTTTCCAGGGCCGCCGCGACTTTCTCGCGCCGCCCGGCGCGGCTGAGGCCCCCCCGATAGACCAGCGGCAGCTCCACGTTTTCGTAAACGTTGAGATCTCCGATGAGATTGAAGGACTGGAACACGAAGCCGATGTTGCGATTGCGAAAATGCGCGCGCTGGCGGGCGTCGAGGTTCGCGACCGGGGCGCCGGCCAGATCGTACGTTCCGGCGGTGGGCGCATCGAGGAGCCCGAGGATCGACATGAAGGTCGTCTTGCCGCAGCCCGACGGACCCATAATCGCGACGTATTCTCCGGCATCGACCCGCAGATTGACGCCGGTGAGTGCATGCGTCTCCACTTCGTCGGTCACGTAGACCTTGGTGAGGTCTGCGACGTTGATTACCGCGTTGGTGGTCATAGGACACGTTCTCCTTCGAAGGTCGGATCAGGCGGCTCATCTGAGAGTAATGCGCCGGTCGCCGGCAAAGCCGCTCGCATCGGACACAATGATGCGGGATCCCGCTTTCAGCCCGCTGGCGATCTGAATGTACTGATCGGAGGCGGCGCCGAAGCGCACGCGCACGGGAACGGCCGCTCGTCCGCCATCGACCAGCCGGAACAACGTCATGACGCTGTCCGGATTGGCGTAGGCGGGTCGCTGGACGTAGATGGCCTGGGCGATGTCGGCAATGTGGATATTGCCGGTGACCGCCAGATTAGGTCGGACGTCGGTCGGTAGTCTCTCCGTCGGCATGACGTCTACCTCTACGCTACCGTTTGTGACCGATGGCGAAACGCGGGACACGCGCCCCCGCACGTCCTGAGTGACATCCGTGGCCAACTCCAGCGTGACGGACTGCCCGGTGGCTACTTCCTCCGCCTCGCTGGCGGGCACCTGGAGAGTTGCCTTGAGCGATTTGAGGCTGGCCACCCGCGCAATGCCGCCGCCGACCTTCAGTGTCTGGCCGGCGTGCACGGCGACGTTCTGCACCACTCCCTCGATACCGGCAGTGACTGACAGCGCGGCAACCTGTTGCCGGCTGTTGTCGAGGACTGCCCGCAGCGCCGTGACTTGTGCGCTCGCCGCGCGATTCTGAGCCGCGACGCTCTGGCCGAAGGCGGCGATGCGCTCCTCGGCGAGCTTGGCGAGCTGAGCGTACTCGACGGCCTGCACGCGGATCGCGGTGTATTCGAGCATCGATATGATGTGCCTGCGCATCAGCGGCCGCTCCGCCCGCTCTTTCACCGACATGGTCTTGGCCGTAGCCAGCTCGGCGGCCAGGTCGCCCTGCAGCGTCAGGAGTTGACTCGTCAGCTGCGCATGCAGGGAGGCGCGCTGGGCCTCGGCGCTCGCGAGCTTCGCCCTGGCTTGCGCGAGCGCGGATTCGACCGCGGGGTTGGCGAGGGCCGCGAGCACCGTGCCTGGCTCGACCTCATCGCCCGGCTGCACCTTCACCTCTTCGACCACGCCCGGCGTCGCAGCCGTGATCCAGCGCTCCTCGATCGGGCGGAAGACCCCCGCTGCGCTCACCACGATCGGCAGCGAACCGCGTTTCACCGTGGCAATCCAGATGTTGGAGCGCCGGACGCTGGGGCCGGCGCCCGTGCGGCTCAATCCCCACGCCACCAGAGCGGCGAGCGCGGCCGCGGCGATACCCGCGGCAGCCACCCGCTTGCGACGCTTGCGGCGCGTCACGGCGGGATCAATCGCGATATCCGGCATAAGCAATGGCGGGATGCGTTCGCATACCGGGCCTGAGCAGCTTCCGTGCCACGCTGATCGAATACATAGAGGCCTGATATACCTGCAGTTTTCGTCAATAGTTCGCGGGTGCCCGGCACTTCATCAATCCCGTTTGTGGGAATCGGCCGCAGTGATTTCCCGTTTCCGGGACTGCTCTCGATTGCGTCGCAGGGCCGGCCGCGCCGCGAGCTCAGATGCACGCACCGACACGTTCCGAAGGTCCTCGGGCGTTGGAGGGCGATGACAGGCGCTTCCATGACACTTTGCCGCATGGAAAAGCAGGCCCAGCGGCAGGCGCACATCCCGCTGTGCACGTGACCGGTGATGCGCTCCTCTCAAGGCATTCGGCAAAGACGTCCCGCTGAAAGCGTGACTTCGACATCGAAGTGAAGCGCCGGAGACAGTGCGTGCGCCGCGGGGCACGCGCAAAACGTCGTGCCGCCTACACCACCTTGCGCTCATACAGTCGTGACCGTGCAGAACGCCTGGATGACTGCGGTCGGATGGGGTTCGAGATTGCACTGCCGAATCACTGCGCGGCACGCTGCGCGTCATCAGTTCTGTGTGGGTGATACGGAGGGTGCACCGATGCCTTCGATCAAAGGCAGCTGCCTGTGCGGCAAGGTACGGTGCAGCGCAGACGCGGAGCCTGCCTTCGTCGGGCGCTGCCACTGTCATGATTGCCA
>JAKCEJ010000252.1 GCA_021838065.1 Pseudomonadota bacterium | reverse complement strand
GGGGTGACCTGGATCAACGCCGGCATGCGTGCGCAGCAGTACGGCCACGACCTCTACGCGCATCTGCGGACCCTCGACAAGAGCCGGTGCGAGCGCATCCTGGTGCAGGATGTGCCCGACGGGGAAACCTGGGCGGCGATTCGCGACCGGCTGCGCCGCGCGGCCGCCGGCACCGCTTGCGCCGAGCTGAACGCGCAGGGGGAGCTGCCATGAGTGTCAGACGCAATCGGTTCGTCGATCCGTTCCAGCCGGCCGAAGTGCGCCGGCTGGTGCACCAGTTCGGCTCCCCGCTCATCATTCTCGACTGCGAGCGGGTGCGCGTGCAGTACCGCAAGCTGCGCGCGGCGCTCGGGCGGGTGGACCTGCACTATGCGCTGAAGCCCATGCCGCACGCGGCGGTGGTGCAGACCGTGCTCGCCGAGGGCGGCTTTCTCGATCTGGCCACGAGCGGCGAGGTGCAGCTCGCCCGGCGCCTCGGCGTCGATCCGGCGCGCTGCATCCACACCCATCCGATCAAGCGCCCGCAGGACATCCGCAATGCGCTCGAGTTCGGCGTGCGCACGTTCGTGGCCGACAATCCCGACGAGGTGCGCAAGTTCGAGCGCTTCACGGACCGCGCCGAGCTTCTGCTGCGCGTCTCGTTCCGCAGTCCCGGGGCGGTGTGCGACTTGTCGCGCAAGTTCGGCTGCGACCCGGAGGATGCCCTGGCGCTTGCGCGGCTCGCCGCCGAGCTCGGCATCACGGTGCGCGGACTGTCGTTTCACGTCGGCTCGCAGGCCGGGGACTCGGCCAAGCACGTCGAGGCGCTGCACGCCTGCGCCCGCCTGATGGCCGCGGGCCGGCGGCGCAAGCTGGGCGCGCTCGACACGCTCGACATCGGCGGGGGCTTTCCGATCGACTACACGCAGCCGGTGCAGGACATCGAGCGCTTCTGCGAGCCGCTGCGCGCCGCGCTCGATGAGCTGCCCAAGCGCGTGCGGGTGATCGCCGAGCCCGGCCGCTTCATCGTGGGGCCCGCCGCGATCGGCGTGGCGTCCGTCATGGGGCGCGCGCGCCGGGAAGGGCACTGGTGGTATTACCTCGATGACGGCCTGTACGGCTCCTACAGCGGCCAGCTCTATGATCACGCGCGCTATCCGGTCGAGCCGCTGAAGGACTCGGATGAGCGGCTGCCCTCGGTGCTCGCGGGCCCCACCTGCGACAGCATCGATGTGATCGCCGAGAACCTGCTGCTGCCGAAGCTCGAGGCGGGCGACCTGATCATCGGGCGCGCCATGGGCGCCTACACCTGGGCGAGCGCCTCGGAGTTCAACTTCTTCCCCAAGGCCACCGTGGTCGCGGTGAACCTGACCCCGGGCGATACCGGGATGGTGATGCCGTTTCCGCTGTAACTCGGCGCGCGCGAACCCGAGGGAGTCAACCGCCTGATGCGTAACATCGTCTTCGATATCGGCTGGGTGTTCGTGCACCTCGATAGCACGCCCTTTCTCGAATTCCTGCGCGCGCACGGGGCCGAGGTCCCCGATCTGAACTCGGTGCTGACGCGCGTCGAGCTGCACGAGCACGAGTGCGGGCGGCTCGCCGGGCGCGACCTGCTCGCACGCTTCGCCGGCCTCGCGCGCGAACCGGTCGACCTCGATGCCGCGCATGAGCGCTGGGTGGACATGTTCGAGCTGCAGGCGCCGATGGTGCAGCTCGCGCACGGCCTGAGCGAGCGCTATCGGGTGTACCTGCTATCGAATATCGGCGATCTGCACTGGGCGCATCTGTCCAGCGAATACGGGCTGCATCGCATCGGCCACGGCGCGCTGCCGTCGTTTCTCGCGGGGGTCATGAAGCCCGATGCGCTCATCTACGCCGAGGCCGAGCGGCGCTTCGCCCTCGAGCCGGCCGACACCGTGTTCATCGACGATCGCCCCGAGAACGCGCGTGCCGCGCGCGGCCGCGGCTGGCACGCCATCGAGCACACCAGCCATGCCGCCACGGTGAGCGCGCTGCGCGCGCTGCAGGTCGAGTGTTGAGCACGGCCATCACCGCCATTCACCGCCAGGTCGAGGCGGCGCGCGCTGCGCGCGAGCCGCGGGTGATCGCCCGGCTCGAGTCCGGATGGGCGGTGATGGGCGAGCGGCAGTTCCTGCGCGGTTATGCGCTGCTGCTGCCCGATCCGGTGGTGCCGAGCCTCAATGCGCTCGACGGTGCCGGCCGCACCCGCTTCCTCCTTGATCTGGCCCGCCTCGGCGATGCGGTGCTCGCAGTCACCGGCGCGGTGCGCATCAACTATGCGATTCTCGGCAATCTCGAGCCGGCGCTGCACGCGCACGTCATTCCCCGCTACGCCGATGAGCCCGAGCAGCTGAGGACCGCTCACCCCTGGGCATACGACTGGCAGGCGGGCGCGCTGTTCGATCCCGGTGCGCACGGGGATCTGGCGGCGCGGTTGCGCCGGGAGCTCGGGCGCTGCGCAGGCGCCTGAGGCGCCGCGGGCCGGCCTACTGCGGCGTCTTGGCGATCAGCGCGCGCAGCTGACGGAGCTTGTGCTCGATGACGGCGGCGTTCTGCGGTCCCATGCGGATCAGGAGCTTCTGCCCGGCCGGCAGTGCCTCGAGCTTCGGGTCGGCGAACTGCCAGAAGACCTTCGGCCGCTCGAGCGTAACGGGCGCGCTCACCGAGGGTGTGGCGAGCAGACTGTCGATGGCCTGCACCAAACGGTCGTTGAAGTACTTGCCGGGGTAGCCGAGGCTTTCGTAGGCCTGTTGGAACAGCGGATACATCCGGAAATAGAGCCCCGCCAGCGCCTTGACGTTGAGGCGGCTCACCACCGCGAC
Source organism: Pseudomonadota bacterium (assembly GCA_021838065.1). Lineage (GTDB taxonomy): Bacteria > Pseudomonadota > Gammaproteobacteria > Steroidobacterales > Steroidobacteraceae > 13-2-20CM-66-19. The sequence goes on along the minus strand of JAKCEJ010000252.1, from coordinate 1,804 downwards.
GAGCGGCGTGTAGCGGGCGAAGTTACGCTGGCTGAGCAGGGCGACCCCGCCCTGGCGGTTGACGATGGTTTCCCCCGGGGTCGGCTTGACCGGGCGCAGATCCGCGGCGACCTTGGCCCGCGGCAGGCTGTCCACCGTGACCACGATGCGTCGGATGATGTTCTTCGGCACCAGGAAGCGTGCGACCGCCGGATGGCCGATGAGCGCATTCAGCGCGCTGAGCATGGCCGCGTCGCTGTGATTGAGCGGCGGCAGCGGCTTGGCGCTCGGGCGCGCCGCCTGTGCCGGAACGGGGTGCTGAATCGCCGGCGGAGCGCTCGGCAGCGGCGTGGGAGCAGTGGTGACGGCCGGGGCGGGCGCCGGCACGGGCGTGCTCACCGGCGCGTGCTGCGGCCCGTGGAAGCGGTAGTAGACGCCGACGCCGATCAATGCGGCCGCGACGACTCCGGCGGCTACCCATATGACTTTGTTGCGGAAGGACTCTTCCGGGTCAGTCTTGTTCCACATCTGGCGTCACTCCCGATGACGAGAAATATTGTACTGTACACCCATGACCGTCCGAGGGGTGTTGAAGATGGGCGAGCCGCTGCTCGGACAGGTGGCGGCCCCGGTGGAGCGTTTCGATGCCGAGCTGCAAGCGCTGGTGCGCGACATGGACGACACCATGCGCTCCCTGAACGGCGCCGGAATCGCCGCACCGCAGATTGGAGTCAGTCTGCGGGTGGTTATCTTCGAGGTTACCGACAACCCGCGCTATCCGCACGTGTCGCCAGTGCCCTACACGGTGCTGGTCAATCCCGAGCTGACGCTGCTCGGCACCGAGCAGGCCGCGGGCTGGGAGGGATGTCTGTCGGTGCCGGGACTGCGCGGGCTGGTGCCGCGCTACACGCGGCTGCGTTACCGCGGATACGACCTGCGCGGCGCGCCCATCGCCCGCACGGTCGAGGGTTTTCACGCGCGCGTCGTGCAGCACGAGGTGGACCACCTCGACGGGATCCTCTACCCGCAGCGCATCGCGGACCTGCGCAACTTCGGCTTCGAGGATGCCCTCGGCGCGCGCATGACACCGATGCCGGACTGAGCCGGCGCGCGGCGGGCTCAGGCGAGGGTGTGGAACACCCGCTGCACGTCATCGTCCTGCTCGAGCTTGTCGATCAGCGCCAGCACCTCCTGTGCCTGCGCCTCGGGCAGTTCCGTCGGTGCGGTGCAGATGTACTCGTGCTCGGCCGACAGCGGCGTGAGGCCGCGCACCTCGAGCGCCTCCTGCACCTTGCCGAAATCCTCGAATGCGCAGCGGACGAGCAGCTGCGGCTCGCCGTTCTCGCCGCTGCTCTCGCCCATTTCCTCGAGTCCGTGATCGATCAGGTACAGCTCAAGGTCATCCGGGTCGATCCCCGCCGGATCGAGGCGGAACACGCCCATGTGCTTGAACAGGAATGCCACGCTTCCGGAAGTCGCCAGGTTGCCGCCGTTCTTGGTGACGATGTTGCGCACGGCGGCCACCGTGCGCGTGGGATTGTCCGTCGCCGTTTCGATCAGCAGGGCGACGCCGTGCGGTGCGTAGGCCTCGTAGTGCACCTGCTGGTACTGGGCGGCATCGCGACCGGTGGCCCGCTTGATGGCGGCCTCGATCTTGTCCTTCGGCATGTTGACCGCGCGGGCGTTCTGGATCACGCGCCGCAGGGCCGGATTGCCCGTCGGATCGGCCCCGCCCGCCTTCACCGCCATGGTGATGTCCTTGGCGATGCGCGCGAACTGCTTGGCCATGCGGTTCCAGCGCGCAAACATCGTGTGCTTGCGGACT
>JAKCEJ010000013.1 GCA_021838065.1 Pseudomonadota bacterium | reverse complement strand
TCGAACACGTCCTGGATGGCGGCGCAGATCTCGTCGTTGTCGAGCAGGATGATCTCATCGACGTGTTTGCGGCACAGCTCGAAGGTCTCCTCGCCGACCCGCTTCACGGCGACCCCGTCGGCGAACAGGCCCACCCGCTCCAGCGTCACCCGGCGGCCGGCCTTCAGGGACTCGTACATTCCGGCGGCCTCCTCGGGCTCGACGCCGATAATGCGAATGCCCGGGTACAGATACTTCAGGTACACCGACACGCCGGCGATGAGGCCGCCGCCACCGACCGGCACGAACACCGCATCGAGGTTCCCGCCGGTCTGGCGCGCCATCTCCACCGCGATCGTGCCCTGGCCGGCGATGACATCCGGATCGTCGAAGGGATGCACCAGCACCATGTTGCGCTCGCGCACGAGCCCGAGCGCGTGCTCGAACGCCGAATCGTAGTCATCGCCGTGCAGGACGACCTCGCCGCCGAGCGTGTTGACCGCCTGGACCTTGATCTCGGGGGTGGTCTGGGGCATCACGATCACCGCCCTGATCCCGCGCCGGCGCGCCGCGAGCGCGACACCCTGGGCGTGATTGCCGGCCGAGGCGCACACCACGCCGCGCTGCGCCGCGGATTCCGACAGCCGCGAGATGCGGTTGTAGGCGCCGCGCAATTTGAATGAGAACACCGGCTGCAGGTCCTCGCGCTTGAGCAGCACGTGGTTGCCGATTCGCGCCGAGAGGCGCGGCGCGTGCTCCAGCGGCGACTCGATCGCGACGTCGTAGACGCGCGCCTTGAGAATCTGCTCGATGTAGGGGCTGACCATGAGTGCTCAGGTGACGAGGAGGTCCTGGATCGCCGCGACGATCGGCTGCGGCGCGTTCTGCAGCTGCGACAAGTCGCGGCACGGCGTGCGGCGCGCGTGCGCCGGCAGATCGGCGGCGGATACTCCGGCCTCGTGCGGCCAATCGGGCGCGTGCAGCACCAGCAGCGGCTGCAAGATCCCGCTCAGCCGCTCGCGCAGCGTGTGGTCCTGTCCGGTGCCGGCGGCATGCGCGGCATTGCGCAACCGCTCGCCGCACGCGGCAATGACCATTGCCAGGGGCGCATCGGCGCCACAGTCGCGGCGCGCGCCGGCCCACACGGCGCGCAGGTACGCATCCGCGTCAGCAGCTGACTGCGGCGGGGGTGGTGTCTCGCCCGCGGGAAGCGCGGCGATCACCAGGCGCCGCACGGCGGGACGCGTCGTGGCCAGCTCGAGCGCAACGCGCGCACCGAGACCGCAGCCGAGCAGATCGACGTGGCGCAGCCGCATGGCGTCGAGGAAGTCGCCGATGGCGGCGGCCTGTTCGGTGACCGACAGCCCGTCCGGCGCATCGGATTCCCCGAATCCCGGCAGGTCCGGCGCGAATGCCGAGCGGTCGCGGCCGAGCGCGGTCAGCAGGGCAGTGAACAGCCGCCCCGAATGCGTCGCGGGGTGCAGCGCCAGCAGCGGCGTGCCTTCCTCGAACCCGCCGCCGCCGGGGATCGCGTGGTGGACGTGCAGTTGCCCGAAGCGCGACTCGAAATAGCCGCGCCGGATACGGACGGCCGCGCTCGCGGCGGCCTCGGGACGAAGCGTGGTGCGTTTCGGCATGATGTGCCAGCCATTGTGCCGCAGGCCGGATCGGGGATTCAGCTATTTCAGCGATCGAGGCGGTGCGACGCGCGGGAACCATCCTCGCGCGCTGGCGAAGCTGCAATTCAACTCGCGGTCGCGGTCGCTCAGCGGCGCCGCGCTCTGCGCGGCGCCGCCCGACGGGCGGACTTCTTCGGGCGGGAGCGAGCCGCGGCCCGGCTCTTGCGGACCGGACGGCGCTTTGCGGCCGCTTTACGCGCTGGCGCGCGCTTTGCGGCCGGTTTCGCCGCACGGCGGGCGGCCGGCTTCGCGGCGCGCTTGGCGGCGCGTTTCGGGCTGCGTTTCGCCACCGCTTTGGCTGCGGGCTTCTTTTTCGCCGGCGCGCGCTTCGCGGCCGGTTTTGCCGCACGGCGGGCGGGCGGCCTTGCGGCGCGCTTGGCCTTCCCGGGTGCCGCCGGACGGCGCACCGCGGCCGGCTGGGCCACTGCCGCCGCCGGCGGCTCGTGCAGCGCAATCGTGCCGCCCTGCGGATCCATGACGTGCGCGACGCGGTCTCCGCCGGGCACGACATGCGGCCCGCGCAGCACGCGGCCGCCGTGAGCCTGGACCGCCGCCACCGCCTCGTCGAGGCGCCCGACCCGGACGTAACTCAGCCAATGCGGCGGTTTGGAGGGGTCCTGCAGGACATGCACGCCGCCGATCTGGGCGCCGGCATGCTCGATGATCTGGTACAGGCCGCCGGCGCCCATGTCGTGGGCAGGTCCGCGGGTCCAGCCGAACAGCTGGGCATAGAACGCGAGCGCGTTCTGCGGATCGACGGTCGCGAGCTCATGCCAGGAGAAGCGGCCGATGGGCGGCTTCGCGCCATCCGGCGCGGCCATGGTGGGCATGAACACCGCAAAGGCGGCGCCCTGCGGATCGGACAGCACGGCGAAGCGGCCGATGCCTGGAATGTCGGTGGGCGATTTGAGCACCTTGCCGCCGAGGCGCTGCGCGGCCTCGACGGTCGCATCGACGTCGGGTGCGGCGATATACACGAGCCAGCTCGGCGGCGTGCCGCTGTCGCGCACGGCCTGCGGCTGGCCCATCAGTCCGGCCACACCCGCCATCCCGCTCATCCACAAGGTGTAGCCCGGCACCGTGGATGCCTCGGTCGTCCACGGCAGCACGCGCGCGTAGAAATCCGCCGCGGCTTGCGCATCGGGCGTCATCAACTCGTGCCAAACGAACTTGCCTTGCAGGTCGGCTTGACTCATGGCCAGTATCCCCCAGGGTCTGTCGGACTGCTTCGATGTCGCGCGAGCGAGTGCTTCGCGCAGAGGTTTACGCCATTGTGCTCCGACGCGCGCCGTAGTTCCACGTCGTCGTCCGCCGCTCAGGGCTCGGTCGGATCGGCCGCGCCGAGCGCACTGCCGAGGGCGACGAACTGCCCTTCGAAGCGCCCGACGGGCTCATGGGCGCAGCTGAGCTCGGCATCGAGCCGCAGACGCGCCCGTCCGCGCCGCGCCAGTACGGTAGTGAAGCGCTCCCATGCGGCCCGGTCGCCGAGCCGGCACTCGGCGGCGAAATCGCCGGGGATGGGGCGCTCATATTCCATGCGGCTGCGCTGAATCACCGTCCGGGCGCTGAGCCCAGCCGCCGCGAGCCGCAGGTGCAGCAGGCTCCAGGCGGCGAGCGTCGCGACGGCCGCCGCCGAGCCGCCGAAAACCGTGCCGGTGTGATTGATGTTCTCGGCGAGTGGCGCCGTGAGCCGCACGCGCTCGGCGCTGGCTTCGGTAACGCGCACACCGAGGGCCGCGGAAAGGGGAATCCGCCGGTGCAGATAGCGCTCGAGGGCGGCTTCGGGCGCGTCCATCGGCGGCCGCGGTGCGTGCTACCAGTTCCCGCTGTTCGGCATCGACGCCCACGGCTCGGCCGGCGGCAGCGCCGCGCCGCGCTGCAGCAGTTCGATCGAAATCTGATCCGGCGAGCGCACGAATGCCATGCGGCCGTCGCGCGGCGGGCGGTTGATCGTCACGCCATGGCGCTGCAGCCGCTCGCAGGCGGCGTAGATGTCATCGACCGCATACGCGAGGTGCCCGAAGTTGCGCCCGCCAGTGTAGGTTTCCGGATCCCAGTTGTGCGTGAGCTCCACCTGTGCCGATTCGTCGCCCGGGGCGGCGAGGAACACCAGCGTATAGCGCCCCTGGGGGTAGTCCTTGCGCGACACCTCGGTGAGCCCCAGGGCATCACAGTAAAAGCGCCGCGAGGCGTCCAGATCCGTCACGCGCACCATGGTGTGCAGGTATTTCATCTTCACTCCTCAGAACATCTCGGACGGCCCGGGCGGCGTGATCTCGACCTTGCGGCGCGAGGCGATGAATTCCCCGGTGATCATCTCCTCGTAGGTCTGCCCGGGACCGACCATCGGATAGACGCCGGCGTCCGGGTCGATCATCACCTCGAGGAAGGCCGGCCCCTGGAAGCGCAGGAACTCCTCGATCACGCGCGGCACGTCCGCCTTGCGCTCGAGCCGCTTGGCGTAGGGGAAACCGTCCGCCTCGGCGGCGCGGATGAAGTCCTTCTTGTGCAGCGAGCGGTCGCTCGCCGACAGGCGCCCCTTGAAGAAGAGCTTCTGCCACTGCTTGACCATTCCGTCGCCGCAGTTGTTGAGCACGACGATCTTGATCGGCAACTCGTAGGTGGTGACCGTCTCGAGCTCGCCGAGGTTCATGCGGATGCTCGAGTCCCCGTCGATGTCCACCACCAGGCGCTCTGGGTGCGCGAGCTGCGCGCCGATCGCCGCCGGCAGACCGAAGCCCATCGTGCCCATGCTGCCGGAGGTCAGCCACAGCCGCGGCCGGCGGAAGTCGCAGTATTGCGCGGCCCACATCTGGTGCTGGCCGACCCCGGTGGTGATGATGGCCTCGCCGCCGGTGATCCGGTTGATCTCCTCGATCACGTAGTACGGCTGGATGAGCGCGCTGTCACGGTCGTAGTTCATGGCGTGCCGGCGCCTGAGCTCGGCCAGGTGCGCGAGCCACGGCGCGCCGTCGGGCTTGAAGCCCGCAGAGCGGCCATGGGCCGTGAGCGCGCTCAGCGCCTCGGCCAGCAGGCCGACGTGGCTCCAGTGCGCGCGCTTCACCTTGTTGATTTCCGCGCTGTCGATGTCCAGATGCGCGACGCGCCGTGCGCCGCGCGCGAACTTGGCCGGCACGCCGGCGACCCGGTCGTCGAAGCGCGCGCCGACGGCGATGAGAAAATCGCAGTCATCGACCGCGTAGTTGGCGTAAGCCGCCCCGTGCATGCCGAGCATGCGCATCGCGAGCGGATGAGTGGTGTCGATGGAGCCGATGCCCATCAGCGTGGTGACCACAGGGAGGTCGAACGCGGTTGCGAACGCAACGAGTTCGTCCGACGCACCGCCGTGGATGACACCGCCGCCAGCGTAGATCAGCGGACGGCGCGACTCGCCGAGCATCTCGAAGAAGCGCCCCGACTCGCGCGGCGCGAGCCGCCGCTCGGCGAGCGCCTGCATGCGGCGGCGGTAACCGGGGATGGGCAGGGTGCCGGCGCCCTGGAAGAGCCCCTCCCAGTTCTGCACGTCCTTGGGCACATCGATCACCACGGGCCCGGGCCGGCCGGTGCGGGCCAGCTCGAACGCCGTGCGCATGGTGGCCTCGAGGCGCTGCGGCTCGGTCACCAGGAACACGTGTTTGGCGACCGAGCCCATGATGGCGGTCACCGGGGCCTCCTGGAACGCATCGGTGCCGATGGCCGCGCGCGCCACCTGGCCGCAGATCACCACGATCGGCACCGAGTCGGCCATACAGTCGCGCACCGGGGTGACGGTGTTCGTGGCGCCGGGCCCCGAGGTGACCAGGCAGACGCCCACCCGCCCGGTGGCCCGCGCGAATCCGGCTGCCATGAAGCCCGCGCCCTGCTCGTTGGCCGGCACGATCAGCGGGATCTGCCGTCCGCCGGCGCGCTGCTGCTCCTCGTTGTAGAGGAATATGGCATCGTAGGTCGGCAGGATCGCCCCGCCGCTGTAGCCGAAGATCGCCTCGACCCCTTCGTCCGCCAGCACCTGCATGATCATCCGGGCGCCGGACATCGGGTGTCCGGCGAGCGGGTGCGCGCTCTGGGCGGATTCGGGGACGGTCTTGGTCATGGCGGCGCTCTCACGTGGCGGCGGCATCGTTCCGGAAGAGGGAGATGCCCTGAGACTAGCAGGTCGCTCCCCCCGCAGGAAGTTGCGCGCTGCGCGGCCGCGCGTGACCGCTGCGGGCGCGATCCTTTATTCTGCGGGTGCGGGCGGTTGCGCCCGCCGTCCCTTGGAAAACCATGCGTCACATCATTGCCATTCTGCTGCAGAACGAAGCCGGCGCCCTCAGCCGGGTCGCCGGCATGTTCGCCACGCGCGGCTACAACATCGAGTCGCTCTCGGTCGCGGCCACGCAGGATCCGACCGTATCGCGCCTGACGCTGGTCACCCAAGGGTCGGATGCCGTCATGCAGCAGATCGCCAATCAGCTGCTCAAGCTCATCGACGTAGTCAGCGTCGAGGACATGACCAGCGGTGAGCACCTCGAGCGCGAGCTCATCCTCCTGAAGCTGAAGGTCCGTCCCGATCAGATCGATCCGGTCAGGGGCTACGTGGTGCGCACCGGCGGACGGGTGCTCGATCCGGCGCCGGACGGATTCATCGTCGAGCTCACCGCGAGCGAGGCGGAAATCAACACCTTCGCGGCCGATCTGGCGCGCAGCGCCGAGCTGCTCGAGGTCGTGCGCAGCGGGGCGCTCGGCATCGCGCGCAACGCGCGCCCGATGCGGGTGGTGCGCGTCTGAGCGGCGCGGGGTGCGCGCGCGGGCCCGATGTGCGCCCGAACTAGAGCGCCGCCTCGTCGGTTTCGCCGGTGCGGATGCGGATGACGCGCTGGATGTCGGTGATGAAGATCTTGCCGTCGCCGACCTTGGAGGTCTTGGCCGACTTCAGAATGGCCTCCACTACCGCATCCACCAGGTCCGTGCGCACGGCGACCTCGATGCGGGTCTTGGGCACGAAGTCGACGACGTATTCGGCGCCGCGGTAGAGCTCGGTGTGGCCGCGCTGGCGGCCGAACCCCTTCACCTCCGTCACCGTCATGCCCGAAACCCCGATCTCGGACAGCGCGGCGCGCACGTCGTCGAGCTTGAACGGTTTGATGATCGCGGTGACCAGTTTCATGTGCGGCTCTCCGGGTGGGGCAGTCTCTAGCTTAGCGTGCCGCGGCGCGAGGCGCGCCTCGCGTCCGGCGATTTTCGGTACGCCCGATTTTGCAGTTTTCATGCCACGAGGGGAATGGCCGTAACTGCCTGAGTCCCGGCGGCGGCCGGGTCGCGGCTGCGCCGCAGCTGCACCATTTTGGCGCACTCGCCGCAGCCGCTCGCCCAGCGGTGGTGCGCACTGGCGCGCCGCTCCGGTAAGCTCCTCGCATGGTCGGGAACGTGGTGATCGTTGGAGCAGGTCAGGCGGCCGTCCAGGCCATCGATACCCTGCGGCGCCACCATTTCGGCGGGCGGCTCACGCTGATCGGCGCGGAGCCGCAGCTGCCGTATCAGCGTCCGCCCTTGTCGAAGAAATACCTGGCCGGGGCGCTCGCGCGCGAGCGGCTCCTGCTGCGTCCGGCATCCTTCTATGCGCAGCACGCGGTCGAGACCCGGCTCGGCAGGCGCGTCGAGGCGATCGAGCGCCGCGAACAGCGCCTGCGGCTCGATGACGGCACGAGCGTCGCGTACGACGCGCTGCTGTTGTCGACGGGTAGCCGTCCGCGGCCGCTGGCGGTGCCGGGTACGGACCTTGAGGGCGTGTTCAGCCTGCGCACCGTGGCCGACGCCGAGCGGATCCGCCCGGCGCTGACTTCGGGCGCGCGTCTGGTCATCGTGGGCGGGGGCTATATCGGACTGGAAGCGGCGGCGACCGCGCAGGAGCTGGGCGCTGCGGTGACTGTGCTCGAGCTTGCGCCCCGCCTGATCGGGCGGGTGACCTGCAATGCGGTCTCCGATTTCTACGCCGCTGAACATGAGCGGCACGGCGTGCGCATCGTCTACGGGGCGCAGGTGCAGGCGATCGCAGCGCATCGGACGCAGCAGCGCGTGCGGGCCGTGATCACCGAGGACGGTCAGGAATACGCGGCGGATGCCGTGCTGCTCGGCGTCGGTGCCGTGCCGGCGAGCGAGCTCGCCTCGAACGCCGGGCTGTCCTGTGAGGACGGCATCCGGGTGGACGAGTACTGCCGTACCACGGATCCGGCCATCTACGCCGCCGGGGATTGCGCCAACCTGCCGAGCCCGCACTACGGCCGGCGGCTGCGCCTGGAGTCAGTCGACAATGCCTTCGAGCAGGGCGCGAGCGCTGCGCTGAACCTGCTCGGGCAGGCGACCGTGCACGACAAGGTGCCGTGGTTCTGGTCGGACCAGTACGACCTGAAGCTCGTCATCGTCGGCATCAGCGCCGGCTACGACGAGTTGGTGCTGCGCGGCAATCCGGCCACGCGCGCATTCACGGCGTGCTACCTGCGCGAGGGGGAGCTGATCGCGCTCGACAGCATCAACACGCCGAAGGATCAGCTTGCGGCGCGCAAGCTGATCCCGGCGCGGGCGAGGCCGGACCGCGCCCGGCTCGCCGACCCGGGCGTCACGCTGCAGCAGGCCTGCTGAGCCGGTTCGCGACCACCGTCCTCGCGCGAGCGCAAAACCAGCGGCCATCGGGACGCGAGGCGGTATTGATCCGTGGATGCGAGGGGCGTTCGCGCGCCGCGCGGCTTTACGGCATAGCTGTATACATGTACAGTTACGCCATGACCACTCCCTTCCGAGGCGGCACGGCGATGCGCGGGCACGGCGCGCTGTCGAATCCTGCCGGGCGTTTCGAGCGGCGGATCACCGAGGCGGTGGACGACGGGTGGTTCCAGGAGGAAGTCCCGGACAGCGTGCCGCTCGAGATCATGCCGGAGCGCGCCCGCAGCGTGATCAGCACCAACGAATCGCCGGACATTCCCTTCGAGCAATCGATCAATCCCTACCGCGGATGCAGCCATGCCTGTCCGTACTGCCTGGCGCCCGACACCCCGATTCTGATGGGCGACGGCGGCGTGCGCCGCCTCGAACAGGTGGAGGTGGGCAGCGAGATCTACGGGACGATGCGCCGCGGCGGCCTGCGCCGCTACGTCCGAACGCGGGTGCTCGCCCACTGGAGCGTCATCAAGCCCGCCTATCGCATCGGCCTCGAGGACGGAACGGAGCTGGTTGCGGGAGGCGATCACCGCTTCCTCACGGAGCGCGGCTGGAAGTTCGTGACCGGCGCGTCGGGATCAGGTCCCGCGCAGAGGCCCAGCCTGACGGTTGGCGAGACGCTGATGGGGACGGGTCACTTCGCCCATGGGGTCGAGAAGAGTGCCGACTACAAACGCGGGTATCTCCGCGGCATCATCCGCGGCGATGGCCATCCGGAGGCGCACGCCCGCAGCGGCAACGCCGATAGCCGCACTACCGCTTATGAATTCCAACTGGCCCGCTGTGACGAGGAGGCGCTGGGCCGCGCGCACGGCTATCTGAGCGAGTTCCTGGCGCTGGCTCGCGAATCACGCTGCGCCGCGGCCGCCGGCGCGCGCCGGGCCATGTATGTCCCGGCCACCGGGAGCCGTGCGAGCTTCGAGCGCATCTGGCGCCTGCTCGCGTGGCCTGCCGCGCCGACGCGGGACTGGTGCGCGGGGTTCCTCGCGGGCCTCTACGATGCCGACGGGTCCTGCGCCCAATCGCAGGTGCGCCTCTGCAGCGCCGACCCGCGAATCATCGAGCAGGCCGGCCAGTGCCTCGGCGCACTGGGCTTGCGCTTCGTACTCGATGAGGCGCTGGTGGGCGGCGGGCCGGTCCACACCGCGCGCCTGGCGGGTGGGCTGCGCGAGCGCTTGCGGTTTCTCCACACCGTTGATCCTGCGCTGCGCCATGGGCTCGACCTCGAGGAGGAGATCTTGAGTGGCGATGCGCGCCTGCGGGTCGCCTCGATCGAGCCCGCCGGGATGATGCGGCTCTACGACATGACCACGGGAAGCGGGGATTTCATCGCCGATGGCATCGTCAGTCACAACTGCTACGCGCGGCCGAGTCACGCCTATCTGGGCCTCTCGCCGGGGTTGGATTTCGAGACCCGCTTGTTCTACAAGCAGGACGCGGGCCGGCTGCTCGAGCGCGAGCTCGCGCGCCCCGGTTACCTCTGCAAGACGATTACGCTCGGATCCAACACCGATCCGTACCAGCCCGTCGAGCGGCGTCTGCGCGTCACGCGCGACATTCTCGAGGTGCTCGCGCGCTGCCGACACCCGGTCACCATCATCACCAAGAGCGCGCTCGTGCTGCGCGATCTGGATCTGCTCGGCGCACTGGCGCGCGACAACCTGGCGCGGGTGGGTGTCAGCATCACCACGCTCGATGCCGAGCTCAAGCGCACCATGGAGCCGCAGGCCGCATCGCCCGCGGCCCGGCTGCGTGTGGTGCGCGAGCTGACCGCGGCTGCGGTTCCCACCGGGGTGCTGGTGGCGCCGGTGATCCCGGCGCTGACCGATCACGAAATGGAGCACATCGTACAGGCGGCCGCCGAGGCGGGCGCGCGCTGGGCGGGCTACGTCCTGCTGCGCCTGCCGCACGAGGTGGGCCCGCTGTTTCGCGAATGGCTGGAGGCGCATTATCCGGAGAGCGCGCCGCGCGTGCTGTCGCTGATCCGACAGATGCGCGGCGGGCGCGATAACGACCCGCGCTTCGGTCACCGCATGCGCGGCACGGGCCCCCTGGCCGAGCTGCTGCGCGCCCGATTCCACGCGGCCTGCCGCCGCTCGGGATTGAACACGGCGCGCGGCGAGCCGCTCGATGTCAGTCTCTTCCGCCCGCCGGGTGTCGAGCAGCAGCTGACCCTGGGTTTTTAGCGGCCCGCCGCCTCACAGCGGTCGATAGCGGAACCGTGCCACCAGTCGATGCTGGTCGCACGGATAGATCACCCGCACGTGGGTGATGCGCAGCGCATCACGCCACGTGTTGCGCTCGATGGTCAGGCAGGCGGTGTTGCGACGGATCGCGAGGCGGCGGGCAGTGACCTCATCGGCGTTGAGGGCACCGATCTGATGCTCGGCTTCCGTCCAGGGAATCCGCTGCAGGAGCCAGCGCCCGGGAGAGATGTCGCTGAAGCGCTCCCCGCGCGCCTCCGGCACGGCCTGCAGATTGATCAGCCGTTCCTCGAGCGCGTGCGGCCGCCCTCCGGCGCGGTGCAGGCCGGTGAGCGCGAGCACCGGCGTCCCCGACGGCACCCCGAGGGTACTGGCGTCAGACGGACTCGCGCGTCGCGTGCGGCGCTCGAGCGACTGATAGGCGTAGCTCACGCCGGCGGCGAGCAGCTCGGCCTCGATGTCGTGGATCTCCAGCACCGACTCCTGCGGGCGCGGCACGTTGACGGTGGTGCCGGCCCGGCGCCGCCGCGTGACCAGGCGTTGATCGGCGAGCGCCCCAAGCGCCTTGCCGATAGTCATTCGCGCGCAGCCGAACGTCCGGGCCAGCTCGTGCTCGGAGGGCAGGCGGTGCCCGGCGGGCCACTCGCCCGAGACGATCTTCTGCCGCAGCGCGTCGTAGATCTCGCGGTAGCGGGGCAGGGCGCTCGGGCGGGTCGCGATCTGCGCGTCGTCGCTGCTCATGTCAGGCGGCCTGCAGCAGGCCCTTCAGCGTGCGCCGATACGTGGTGTCGATGCGATCACGGTCCTTGTGCCGTCCGTTCTCGACAACCGTGCGGCCGCCGGCAATCACATCGCGTATGAGTGACCGGCCGACGGCGAACAGCCAGGTGTCGAGGGTGACCTCGGGACCGCGGCCGGCGAGATCCGGGTGCTGCGCGTCGAGGCCGAGAAAATCCGCGCGGTGACCCGTCGCGATCGCGCCCACCGGCAGCGCGAGCGCCTGCGCGCCGCCGCGCAGCGCCTCCCCGAGGAGACTCGCGCCGGTTGAGGGCTGCTCCGGCCCGGCCAGCACGTTGCGCTGGCGGCGGATGAGCCGCTGGGCATACTCGAGCTGGCGCAGCTCGCCGGCCGCATCGAGCCGGATGTGCGAATCGGTCCCGATGCCCCAGCGGCCCTCGGCCTCGCGATAGGCGGGCGCCGGGAAAATGCCATCGCCCAGGTTGGCCTCGGTCACCGGGCACAGGCCCGCGACCGCGCCGCTGTGCGCCAGGCCCGCGGTCTCCTGCGGCGTCAGATGAGTCGCATGGACCACGCACCAGCGCGCATTCACCGCGGCGTGCTTCAACAGCCACTCGACCGGGCGCAGGCCGGTGAATGCCAGGCAGTCCTCGACCTCCTTCACCTGCTCGGCGGCATGAATGTGCACCGGACCGTGAGGATGGCGGGCGAGGAGCGCCGTGAGGTGCGGGCCGGTGACCGCGCGCAGCGAGTGCGGCGCGATGCCGGTGTTGCGCCCGCAGGACGGGCGGACCTCGGCGCGCACTCGCTCCACGATCCGATCGAACGTCTCCAGATCGGTGATGAAACGGCGCTGCCCGGCCGTGGGCGGCGCGCCGCCGAACTGGCTCGATTCATAGAAGACGGGCAGGAGCGTGAGCCCGATACCGGTGGCATCGGCCGCCGCCGCGTGACGCAACGCGAGCTCCGCCGGGTCCTCGTAAAGATCGCCCCGCGGGCTGAGGTGCAGGTAGTGGAACTCCCCGACGCAGGTGAATCCGGCCTCGAGCAGGTCGGCGTAGGCGTACGCGGCGATCGCCTCGAGATCGTCGGGCTCGATGCGGCCGAGGAAGCGGTACATCACCTCGCGCCACGACCAGAAATCATCCGTGCCGCTCGGTCCGCGCCGCTCGGCGAGCCCGGCCATGGCGCGTTGAAACGCATGGCTGTGCACGTTCGGCAGGCCGGGCACCACCAGCGCGAGGCGGGTGTCGCCCGGCGCCGCCGCCGCGCCGCACGCGATTTCCCGGATCACGCCGTCGAGCACCGCAACGCGCACGTTGCGCCGCCATCCGGCCGGCAGCCATGCGGTCTCGAAGAAGAATGTGCGGTTCATGCTTCGCTCGTTCCGGCCGCGCCGCGGGGGTTCCGCGATATGTCTAGGCATATTATAATTTGCCTAGTCAAAAAAGAAGGCCCTGGAAAGTGCAATTCGATCGTCTGTGGCGCGGCGCGAGCCTGGCGACACTCTCGCCGAGACGTGCCGGCGTCGGCCTCATCGAGCATGGCGCGCTCGGCGTCACCGACGGGCGGATCACCTTTGCAGGACCGATGTCCGAGCTGCCGCCGGACGCCCGCGCCGGCGAGGAAATCGATCTCGGCGGACGGCTGGTCACCCCGGGACTGATCGACTGCCATACCCACATCGTTTTCGGCGGGGAGCGCAGCGCGGAATTCGAGATGCGTCTCGCCGGGGCCGACTATCAGAGCATCGCCCGCGCCGGCGGCGGGATCCTCTCCACGGTGCGCGCCACGCGCGCGGCCACGGACGAGACGCTCATCGCCGCGGCAGCAGAACGGCTGCGCAGCCTGATGGCCGAGGGCGTCACCACGGTGGAGATCAAGTCCGGCTACGGTCTCGACGTGCCCCACGAGCTGCGCATGCTGCGTGTGGCACGCGAGCTCGGCCGGCGGCTGCCGTTGGGTGTGGCGACCACGTTGCTGGCCGCGCATGCCGTGCCGCCCGAGAACGACCGCGCCGAGTACCTGCGGCGCATCCGCGAGGAGTTGATTCCGCGCGCGGCCGCCGAGGGGCTCGCCGATGCCGTCGATGGCTTCTGCGAGAGCATTGCCTTCAGCGCGGCGGAGCTGCGAGCGGTATTCGCGGCGGCGCGCGGGCACGGCCTGCCCGTCAAGCTGCATGCCGATCAGCTCTCCGACGGCGGCGGCGCGGGACTCGCCGCGGAGTTCCAGGCCCTCTCCGCCGATCACCTGGAGTGGACCGGCGAGGCCGGCGTCGCCTCCCTGGCGCGCTCCGGCACCGTGGCGGTGCTGCTGCCCGGAGCCTTTTACTGCCTGCGCGAACGGCGCGTGCCGCCGATCGCGGCGCTGCGCAAACAGGGTGTGCGCATGGCGCTTGCCACGGACTGCAACCCGGGCACCTCGCCGCTGCTGTCGATTCTCACCGCCATGAACCTCGGCGCGGTCCAGTTCGGCCTGACCATCGAGGAGACCCTCGCCGCCGTGACGCGCGAGGCGGCGCATGCGCTCGGAAAGCAGGATGAGATCGGCACGCTCGAGCCCGGCAAGCGCGCCGACCTTGCCATCTGGAACGCCGTGCGCCCGGCCGAGCTCGTGTACTGGATCGGTCGCAATCCCTTGCATCAGCGCATCTGGAGGGGCCATTGAAACCCTGCGTCATTAAACCGGGCCGGGTCGTGCTGGCCGAATGGGCGGCCGTCTACCGCGGCGCGCCCGTGTCGCTCGATGCGGCCTGTTACGAACGCATCGCCCGCGGCGCCGAGTCGGTGACGCGCATCGTGGCGCGCGGCGAGCCGGTGTACGGCATCAACACGGGTTTCGGCAAGCTCGCGAGCGTGCGGATCGAGGCGGCCGACCTGACCCGCCTGCAACGCAACATCGTGCTGTCGCACTGCGCCGGAGTCGGTGAGCCCATGCCCGCGCCGGTCACGCGGCTGATGCTGGCGCTGAAGATCGCCAATGTCGCACAGGGCGCCTCGGGCGTGCGTCCGGAGACGGTCCGGCGGCTGTGTCAGCTGCTCGAGCGTGATCTGCTGCCGGTGGTGCCCGCACAGGGCTCCGTCGGCGCCTCCGGCGATCTGGCGCCGCTTGCGCATCTGGCGGGCGCGCTGATCGGGGTCGGTGAGATCCGCCTGGCGGACGGGGCGCGGCTGCCGGCCGAAGAGGCGCTGCGCGGCGCGGGACTGGAGCCGCTGACGCTCGCGCCCAAGGAGGGCCTCGCGCTCCTGAACGGCACGCAGTTCTCCACCGCGAACGCGCTTGCGGCGCTGTTCGACATTGAGACGGTGTTCCAGTCCGCTCTGGTGACCGGCGCGCTCGCCACCGAGGCGGCCAAGGGCTCCGACACGCCCTTCGATGCGCGCATTCACGCGCTGCGCGGCCATCGCGGCCAGATCGAGACCGCCGCGGCGCTGCGCTCGCTCATGGCCGGCTCGGCTATCCGCGACTCGCACCGGGTGGCCGACCCGCGCGTGCAGGATCCCTACTGCCTGCGCTGCCAGCCGCAGGTGATGGGCGCGGCGCTCGACCTGCTGCGCCACGCGGCCGCCACCCTGGCGTGCGAGGCGAACGGCGTGTCGGACAACCCGCTCATCTTCCCCGACACCGACGAGGCGCTCTCGGGCGGGAATTTCCACGCCGAGCCGGTCGCCTTCGCCGCCGATGTGATGGCGCTCGCGCTGTGCGAGATCGGCTCGCTCGCCGAGCGGCGCATCGCCATGCTGGTCGATCCGGCCCTCTCGGGGCTTCCGGCCTTTCTCACGCCGAGCCCGGGGCTGAACTCCGGGCTGATGATGGCGCAGGTGACCGCCGCGGCGCTGGTCGCGGAGAACAAGCAGTGCGCGCATCCGGCGAGCGTCGACTCCATTCCCACCTCGGCCAACCAGGAGGATCACGTGTCGATGGCTGCGCATGCGGCGCGCCGGCTGCATCACATGATCCGCAACGCCGCCGCGGTCATCGGCATCGAGCTCATCACCGCCGCGCAGGGCTGCGACTTTCACCGCGGGCTGCGCTCGAGCGCGCCGCTCGAGGCCGCGCGCCGCGCGGCGCGCGCGCGCATCGCGCCACTCGCGCAAGACCGCTATCTGCACGCCGACCTCGAGGCGGCCGGCGCGTTGGTACGTGAGCGCGCGCTCCTCGAAGCCGTCGACGGCGTGCCGTTGCCGTCTCTGGAGCCCGTATGAGCGCCTGGCTCGAGATCCAGCGCGGCGAGGCGCCGCTCGTGGTGAGCTTCCCGCACACCGGAACGGATCTGCCTTCTGAGCTGACCCCGCGCCTGGTCTCCCCCTGGCTCGCCCGAAAGGACGCGGACTGGTACGTCGATCGCCTCTATGCGGTGGCGCTCGCGCTCGGCGCGACCACGGTACGCACCACGATCAGCCGCACGGTGATCGACGTCAACCGCGATCCTTCCGGCGCATCGCTCTACCCGGGGCAGGCCACCACGGAACTGTGCCCGACGAGCACCTTCGACGGCGAGCCGCTCTACCGCGCGCGAGAGGCGCCGGGCGAGGAGGAGATCGCCGAGCGGCGCACCCGTTATTTCGAGCCGTATCACGCGGCGCTCAGCGCTGAGCTCGAGCGGCTGCGGGCGCGCCACGGACGAGTCGTGCTTTACGACGCGCATTCGATCCGCTCGCGCGTGCCGCGCCTGTTCACCGGCGAGCTCCCCCATCTGAACCTCGGCACCCATCACGGCGCAAGCTGCGATCCGGCGCTGAGGCGCGCAATCGAGCGCGCGTGCGAGGATCCGCGCTTCAGCCGCGTCACCGACGGCCGATTCGTCGGCGGCTGGACGACGCGTCACTACGGCCGGCCGCAGCGCGAGGTGCACGCGGTGCAGATGGAGCTCGCCTGCCGCGGCTATCTCGACGAGCCGGACTCGCCCGGCCCCGCGAACTGGCCGCCGCCGTTCGAGCCGCAGCGCGCCGCGCCGCTCGGCGCGGTGCTGCAGCGCGCGCTTGCCGCCTGTCTGAATTTCGCCCGAGTTGTACCAGGAGCCCCCTGATGAGCGCAGACCGCAAGACCCGGACCCGCGTGGACGCCTCGCGAGTCATCCGTGCCCCGACCGGCACGCAACGCACCGCCAAGAGCTGGCTCACCGAGGCGCCGCTGCGCATGCTGATGAACAACCTCGATCCAGCCGTGGGCGAGCGGCCGGCGGAGCTTGTCGTGTACGGCGGCATTGGCCGCGCCGCGCGCGACTGGGAGAGCTACGACATCATCGTCGCGACGCTGCGCCGGCTCGAAGCGAACCAGACGCTGCTCATCCAGTCGGGCAAGCCGGTCGGCGTGTTCACCACGCACGAGGACGCCCCGCGCGTGCTGATCGCCAACTCCAACCTGGTGCCGCGCTGGGCGACCTGGGAGCATTTCAACGAGCTCGACCGCAAGGGGCTGATGATGTTCGGTCAGATGACCGCCGGCTCGTGGATCTACATCGGCAGCCAGGGCATCGTGCAGGGCACCTACGAGACCTTCGTCGAGATGGGCCGCCGGCACTATGGCGGCGATCTCGCCGGGCGGTGGCTGCTGACCGCCGGGCTCGGCGGCATGGGCGGAGCGCAGCCGCTCGCGGCCGTCATGGCCGGCGCCTCGTGCCTGGCGGTGGAGTGTCAGCGCTCGCGCATCGAGATGCGGCTGCGCTCCGGCTATCTCGACCACGCCGCGCAGAGCCTCGATGAGGCGCTCGAGATCGTGCGACGCGCCTGCGCCGAGAAGCGCGCCGTGTCGGTTGGGCTGCTCGGCAACGCCGCCGAAGTGCTGCCGGAGATGTTCAGGCGCGGCGTACGGCCCGATCTGCTCACTGATCAGACCTCCGCCCACGATCCGCTGAACGGCTACCTGCCCATCGGCTGGAGCGTCGAGCGCTGGGCCGAGATGCGCGAGCGCGATCCGGCGCAGGTCATGCACGCGGCCAAGGCCTCCATGGCGGTGCACGTGCGCGCCATGCTGGACTTTCACGCCGCCGGCGTTCCGACCGTCGACTACGGCAACAACATCCGGCAGATGGCCCTCGAGGAGGGCGTGAAGAGCGCGTTCGACTTCCCGGGCTTCGTGCCGGCGTATGTCCGGCCACTGTTCTGCCGCGGCAAGGGACCGTTCCGCTGGGCAGCGCTGTCCGGCGATCCCGAGGACATCTACCGCACCGACGCGAAGGTCAAGGAGCTGCTGCCCGAGGATCGGCACCTGCATCACTGGCTCGACATGGCGCGCGAGCGCATCCACTTCCAGGGACTGCCGGCACGCATCTGTTGGGTGGGTCTCGGCGACCGGCACCGCCTGGGCCTGGCGTTCAACGAGATGGTCGCGCGCGGGGAGCTGAAGGCGCCGGTGGTGATCGGCCGCGATCACCTCGATTCAGGCTCCGTCGCCTCGCCCAACCGCGAGACCGAATCGATGCGCGACGGCTCGGACGCGGTGTCGGATTGGCCGCTGCTGAATGCGCTGCTCAACACCGCCTCGGGCGCCACCTGGGTCTCGCTGCATCACGGCGGCGGTGTCGGTATGGGATTCTCCCAACACGCCGGCCTCGTCATCGTGTGCGACGGCAGCGAGGCGGCCGCGCGGCGCATCGCGCGGGTGCTGTGGAACGATCCGGCGAGCGGCGTGATGCGCCATGCGGATGCCGGCTATCCCGAGGCCATCGCCTGTGCGCGGGAGAAGGGGCTCGATCTGCCGGGGATTCTGGGCGCATCGGACTGAGCACAGGGGCCGCGCGTATGACATATCGCACCCCTCATGCGACATAAAGACGGCCCGCCGGCGCCTGCCGATGCGTTATGTACGCAGCGGATTGCGGCGAGTGCGACCTGAGATTTGCGCCTCAATCCTGCGCTTGACACTCTGGGGCAGCACGCTGACACTTTGCGTCAGTGACAAGGGCAAACCCGTCGAAAGGCGGGGACGCAAAGCCACCGGTCTTCGGGAGGATCCCATGACGGCGGGGCTGCCACGAGCGCGCTTGAGGCGCATCGCTTGCAACCTCCGTCTCCTCTGGGCACACCGCCGGCCGATCGGGGCATCACGACCGAGCGTCCAAGAGACATGACACCAGCGGAAAATCTCGCGCCGCTCCCTGAGACCGGCGCAGCATCATCGGTGGAGCCCGCCGTCGAGGCGGGCCCGTTCGTGATCAACCTGTGCTCCTCGAGCACGCCCATGGCGCTGCCGCGCGCGGACCTGCCCGAACTGAAGCGTTTCACGTTCTTCGTGAGCCGCCGCTTCGAGGAGGGCCGCGAGCGCTTCCGGCTGCACATGGGATTCTTCGCGACCCAGGCCGAGGCCGATAGCTGGCTCGCCCTGGTGCGCGACATCTATCCCGGTGCATGGGCGGGGGAGGCGCCCGGCAAGAAGCTGCGGGCCCGCGCCGTGGCTGCCGCCGAGGTCCAGGCTGCGCATGCGACCGGCCCGCACTCGCTCGCGCCTCAGGTCGAGCCCCCGACACTGCCGCCCGTTGTCGCGCAGGCGGCGCCTGCAGCCGTCCGCTCGGTGCCGACGCTGCAGCCGGCAGCCGCGGCGCCGGCAAAGCCCGCTGCGGCGCGCAGCGCACCGGGACGGTCCGGCCCGGCGAAGCCGCCCCGGCCCGCCCCTCAGGCCGCGCCCGCAGCTGCCAAGAAGCCGGCCGCGGCCGCCGCTTCGAACCTCAAGGAAGTGAACTCGAACATCAAGGCGGTGCTCGCATCGCTCGATGAGACCGTGACTACGACCGGGCGGACGCGCACGCTGCCGATTCCGGAGGCGCCCCTGAACGACAGCGAGGCGCTGCAGTGCCTGGAGGGCCGCCTGGCGGATGCCGCCAAACCGGCCGCATTCGCCGTGCAGCTCAAGTGGTCCGTGGAGCCGATTGCCTTCGCGAAGCTCCCGCCGCTCGCGATCTTCAGCGCCTACATGCTCTATTGCGTCGAGGGCAGCCGCGAAGGGCGCAAGTGGTTCGGACTGCGGCTCGGCTTCTTCAACGACCCGATCTCCGCCAAGCAGGTCGCCGGCTACGTCCGCTCGGAGTTTGCCTCGGCCGCCGTCGTGCCGGTGAGCGCCGATGAGCGCCAGCGGGTGAGCGGTGAGACGGGCCCGGTCGCGCCGCGCGCAGCGCGCAAGACGCCGGTTCCCACCGATCACGAATTCAAGCTATTCGATGCCGATACGCCGCCGCGCGAGCCTGCCGCGGCGCCCGCGGCGCCCGCGGCGCCCGCGGCGTCTGCGCCGCCCGCTGC